>JAQBFL010000499.1:0-8849 GCA_032123415.1 bacterium
CTCGCATTTGGCAGACTCGAGTTCTTCCAGCGACAATGCCGCAGATGATCCATGCCCGTGACCAGCATGATCCCCGTGCCCGCCACAGCCATCTTCATCGGCAGGCGCAACAGGTTTGGCGGCCTTGTCCTTCCCGCACCCATCGTCTATCTCACACGCGGCCGCCGCGACCTGAGGTATCGTCTTGGCGGCGCGATCCTTGCCGCATCCGCTTGTGATCGTCAAAACGGCCAACAGGGCGCAGAGCCCGACGGCCATGGTCCATCTTCCTTCGTTCATCTTCATCATGTTCCTCGCTCTCTTGTTTATTGAATGGTGTTCAGTGGTGTCCCGGTCAACCGTTCCACATCCGCCGCCGCCTTGTGATAGGCGGCCAGCGTATCCAAGTAACGGGTCCTGGCTTCGTGGAGCGTCCGTTGGGTGTCCAACACCTCCAAGTACCCGTATTTCCCCTCCCGATAGCCTGTCTGCGCGACATCGAAAGCTTGCTGGGCGCCCGGCAGCAGTTCCGCCTTAATGGTCATCGCCTCCGCCCGCGCCGTTTCGATCCGGCTGTGCGCTTCGACCAGATCGATGGCGGCCCGCAAACGGGCGGCCCGTTGTTCGTATTCCGCGCGGGTTGAGTGATGCTTCGCCGCGGAAATGCCGCCGGCGTTGCGGTCGAACAACGGCAGGGGCAGCGAGATTCCCACGGTCCCAGCATGGGTGCCATCTTCCTCGAAACGGCTGATGCCCACGCTCATACTGACATCTGGAATGCGGGCGGCTTTAGCCAAACCGAGAAACTCCTTGGCCAGCGCCACTTCCTCGTTCCGTCGCGCAACCTCCGGTATGTCGCCCTGTAGAGCGGAGAGTTTCTCAAGGGGTGGGACATCCTCGACAGCGTCCAAGACGCCGCCAGCCTCCTTGAAAACCGGCGTCGTCCCGCCCCAAGACGCCGCCAGGCGTTTGCGGCTCGTGTCCAACTCGCGCCTGGCCCGATCCAGCGCGATTCGCACATCAGCCACCTCGACGCCCGCCTTCGTTTCCTCAAGGAGGGGCACCTTTCCTGATTTCACACGTTCGACCGCGGCCTTGCGCACATCCTCGGCTACGGTCAGCAGGGACTCCGCGAGCGCAAGCCGGCTTTGCGCCAGGAGGACGTCCACGAACGCCTTCTTGGTCTGGGTAACCACGTCCAGCCGCTTCGCCTCGTAATCCCAACCGGCCAGACGCGCTTCCGATTGCGCCACGCGTTGGCGCTTGCCACGCTTCCCGCCCAGTTCCAGGGACTGGCTCAGCCGCACGGCCGTTTCCGCGGCGTCGTATCCTTTCCGCGACCCCGATCCGCCGAACTCCTCCGCCTCCAGTTCGATTTCAGGGTTTGGGAAGACACCCGCTTGCCGTGCAGTACCCTCCGCCGCCCAAACGCCGTGCGATGAGGCGACCAGTTCCGGGCTTTGCATCAACGCCAGTTCAAGCGCCCGACGAAGCGTGAGAACGCCGTCCGGTTCGTGTTGCGATTGGGCGTGGGGTCCCGGTGTTTTCGATATAGTCTCGCCTCGATGGGCCGGTATTTCCCGGCCCAATGCGCGCATGGCGGGCCATGCGCTTCCGTCATTCCGCTCTACATTGTCGGCATACACCCGCAGTCCCGTGCCCGCCATGACAAGCGTGAGCACGACGCGGAAACATGCGTTTGTGATATCCGGTGTCTGCTTCATAACTCCTCCGATTATTTGGTAGAGGCTCCTGCAAAACCCCTTCATGAACACGGCGGCAGAGGCCTGCCGCCCTCCATTTCCGGTGCAAACCGTTGGATTCGTTGATGGATGGTCGCGGTCCTCCGCGACCGCAAGGGGTTTTGCAATAGCCTCGGTAAGAAAAAGGTGCCGTCATCCTCGCGGGATGCGAGACACGAAAGAACCCCCATTGGAGCCGCCACGCGGGGGCGGCACAACGAAGGCAGGGTGAGGGCGGAATGCCCCTATGCGGAAATCGGCGGACGGAAGATGTCGCCGATCAGTAGTCTTCCCGTGCGCGGCAGCGTGGTTGAAAGGGCGCACTCAGACTTGTGCGCCATCGGAACACTCGACTGTTCGAGGCATGCTAAAGTCGGCACACAACCGCAAACGCAGACGCACGCCGTTGCGCACTCAGGCTCGTGATCGTCCTCGCAGTGCGGGGCCGCGGAGGCAAACGACACGACGACCGCCAGCGCCACAAGAACGACGGCCAAAGCTCTTACGAAGGTATTCACGCAGGTAGAATAGCACCCGCCCGCGGATGTGACAAGGAGAATCGAAAAAACAACCTCCTATTCACGCGCTATTCTCGCGCTTCACCTGCATCCCGAACTTCTTGAACACTGTCTTCAGGATGAATGAGGCCGATGAATGGTTGACGGGGAATCCTAAACCATCCATCATATGTGGGCTGCCAATAAGCCGGATGAACTGCATGAATAGCATGAACAGCATGTCTTCAAGAATGAACAACCATGAATGAGTCGATCCTCCTGGCGGCCTCGGTCCTGGATGGTAAGCCGCTGGATGCCGGCTTGGCCAAGGCGTTGGGCAACCTCCACGGGGAAGACGTGCTTGACCTCGTCGCCCTGTCGAACCGTGTGCGCAACCGCTTCTCGCCGGGATTTCAGACCTGTTCGATTATCAACGCGAAATCGGGTCTCTGCAGCGAGAATTGCCGATTCTGCGCTCAGTCGGCTTCGCACTCGACTCATGCCGAGACCTACCCCATGGTGTCCGCCGATGTCATGCTGGCCGCCGCGGAAACCGCCTACGCGGAAGGCGTTCGCAGTTTCTGCATCGTGGCCAGCGGGTATGGGATGACGGAGGTCAACGAGTCTTTCCGCCGTGTGCTGGGGGTCATCGGCGCGATCCACGAACGCCATCCGGACATGGGGGTGAGCGCATCGCTGGGAATTCTCGGCGAAACGACGGCCGGCCTTTTGGCGGAGCAACGCATTGAACACTATAACATTAACCTTCAGACTGCGCCCGGACGATACCGGGAACTCATCGCCGACACTCACGCGGTCGAGGAACGCATCGCCACGATCCGGCTGCTCAAGGGGTATGGCATCGGGGTATGTTCCGGGGCCATCCTTGGTGTCGGCGAAACGATGGACGATCGGATCGCGCTCGCCTTCGTCTTGAACGATCTCCAGGTGGATGTCATCCCGCTGAATGTGCTTGTGCCGATCCAAGGAACACCGCTGCAGGATCAGACACCCCTTCCGGCGATCGAAGTGGCCAAGACACTGGCCTTGTTCCGTCTGATCAATCCGCGACCCATTATCAAGCTGGCCGCGGGGCGAGAAACGGTGATGAGCGATTTTCAGGGCCTTCTGATGCTGGCCGGCGCGAACGGCTTCATCACGGGAGGATACTTGACAACCCGCGGGCGAGAAGTGCGACGGGACCTGGCGTTCGTCAGGGAACTTGAAGCCTTTGGCCCCGCCACGAGAGACACGGCGGCGCCGGAATGAACGACCTGCTGGCCTTCGACCGTCGGCATATCTGGCATCCGTATGCATCGCTGACGAATCCGCGGACCGCGTACCCCGTCATCTCCGCATCAGGCGTTCGCCTGCGACTGGCCGACGGCCAGGAACTGATAGACGGCATGGCCTCTTGGTGGGCCGCGATTCATGGATACAACCATCCCGCGCTGAACGCGGCTATGGAACGTCAGGCGAAGGCCATGTCGCACGTCATGTTCGGCGGGCTGACGCACCTCCCCGCCGCCGACTTGGTGGAGCGGTTGCTCGGGCTGTTGCCGCCGGGTCTGGAGTGTGCGTTTCTTTGCGATTCCGGGTCGGTTGCGGTGGAAGTTGCGATGAAGATGGCCATCCAGTACGCGTTCGCGACCGGTCATCCGCGCCGCAAACGGTTTCTGACCGTCCGGGGCGGTTACCATGGCGATACCTTTCACGCCATGTCCGTCTGCGACCCCGTGACCGGCATGCACGCGATGTTCCGCGGCGCGTTACCCGAGCAGTTCTTTGCCGATTTGCCGCCGGCCGGTTTCGATGCGCCGTGGGGCGAGGCGCATATGACATCGTTCCGGGATCTTCTGGAAAGGCACGGTTCGGAGATTGCGGCAGTCATTCTGGAGCCGATCGTGCAGGGCGCGGGCGGCATGCGGTTCTACTCGCCGCAGTACTTGAAGCGCGTCCGGGAACTCACCGCCCAGGCCGGAACGCTTCTGATCCTGGACGAGATCGCCACCGGCTTCGGCCGCACCGGCCGGATGTTCGCGTGCGAGCATGCCGACATCGTGCCCGACATCCTGTGTGTCGGAAAGGCTCTCACGGGTGGCTACCTGACACTCGGGGCCGCCGTCACGACGCGGCGGGCAGTGGAAGGCATTTGCGCCGACGGCCGCGTCTTCATGCACGGCCCGACCTTCATGGGCAATCCGTTGGCCTCGGCCGTGGCCTCGGCCAGCATCGAGATCCTGTGCGCGTCGCCGTGGCAAGAGCGGGTGGCGCGCATTGAAGGTGAACTGCGCGCCGGTCTCGGTCCGTGCCGAACGCTCGCGGACGTGGCGGACGTGCGGGTGCTGGGCGCCATCGGCGTTGTGGAACTCCGGGATCCGGTGGACGTGGCGGCCTACCAGCGGGAGTTCGTGAAGCGTGGAGTCTGGGTGCGACCGTTTGGGCGCCTCGTCTACGTCATGCCGCCCTACATCATGGAAACGCGTGATGTCGCCACGCTGACCCAAGCCATCTGCGATGTGGTCAGGCTGCTCGGGGCAGGAAAGGATCGCGCCGATGCGGCAACCATCCCGGCATAGCGAATGGCAGGAGAACCTGGACGGGCTCCAGGCGGTGGGACGCCTCCGCAGCCTGTGGACCGCGGAACCGATGCCCGGACACCGTGTGCGGGTGGGCGATCGCTGCTACTTGAACTTCGCATCCAACGACTACCTCGGGTTCGGGTGCGATCTGGAGATGCATCGAGCCTTCCATGAATCGCTGGCGGAAAGCGATTCGTTGGCGGAGATAGGCTTCACCGCTTCCTCCTCCCGCCTGCTGAGCGGAAACCACCCGGCCTATGAGGCCATGGAGGGGCTGCTGGAGTCGGCCTACGGGCCCGGCAAGCGTGCACTCGTCCTGAGCAGCGGGTATCACGCAAACATCGGCATCCTGCCGGCTCTGGCCGGACGGGGTGACCTGATCCTGTCGGATCGCCTGAACCACGCCAGCCTGCTGGACGGAATCCGACTGAGCCGCGCGCAATGGATCCGCTACCGGCACGGAGATATGGAACACCTGAAGGAACTCTTGACCGCGCGACGGTCGACCGCCCGCCGCGCATTCATCGTCACGGAATCCATCTTCAGCATGGATGGCGACCGGGCGGACCTGCCGGCGTTGGTGGGCCTCAAGCGCGCGTTTGACGCCCAACTGTATGTGGACGAGGCGCACGCCGTAGGCGTTCGCGGACCGAGGGGGTTGGGCTTGTGCGAGGAGACCGGGACTCTGGCAGAGGTGGACATCCTGGTGGGAACTTTCGGTAAGGCGCTGGCCTCGATCGGCGCGTTTGTTGTCTCGGGCTCCGTCATTCACGACTACCTCGTCAACACGATGCGGTCGCTGATCTTCACGACGGCCTTGCCGCCTGTCGTCGTGAACTGGAGCCGCCATGTCTTTCTGCGCGTTCTTGAGGCCGGCGAACGCAGAGCGCGTCTGGCGGCGAACACGGCGCTGTTCCGGCAGAAACTGGCCCGAAGAGACCTGCCGACGCCTGGGGATACGCATATCGTCCCGCTGCTTGTGGGAGAGGACAAAGCGGCGGCGATCCTTTCGGAGCGCTTGAAGCGGCACGGGTATCTTGCTCCGCCGATCCGGCCGCCGACGGTCGCGGAGGGAACCGCGCGACTGCGGTTCTCTCTGGGCGCCCGGATGGACCCGACGGAACTGACTGCGCTTGCCGAACTGATCGGCCGGACATGGGGGACACCGTCATGAAAGCGGCGTGGCTGCACCGCGCCGGATGCCCCCGTGCGCTGGTCTTCTTTGCGGGCTGGGGCATGGATGAAGCGCCGTTCCTCCGGCTCGCGTCCAGCGACTGGGATGTACTGGCGTTCTACGATTTCCGCAGCCTGGATGAAGTCCCATGTCTTGACGATCTCGAAGCCTACCCGGAGCTGGCTCTGGTCGCATGGTCCCTCGGCTGTGCAGTGGGCAACCGTGTGGCGCAGGCGCGCCAGTGGGACCTCTCCCTTGCCGTCGCGATCAGCGGAACGCTCATCCCCGAAGACGACGAGGCCGGCATCCCGGGGCGCTACATGGATGCCACGGCGCGGAATCTGACGGAAGGCGGATGGGAAAAGTTTGTCCGCCGCATGTGCCCGGACGCGCGTTCCCGCGCAGTGTTCGACGCCGCCCGTCCGGGCTGACTCCCGGCCGACGCGTTGGAAGAACTGCAGGTCTTGCGCCGGCTTGCGGCGCCGGCCGTGTGCGTGTTCCGCGCGGCGGTCGTGTCCGAGGCTGACCGCATCGTTCTTCCGGAAAACCAGCGCCGCTGTTGGGACCGCTATGCCGTTCCGACCCGCCCCATTTGCGCTCCGCACTACCCGTTTCACCTTTGGAATTGCTGGGAGGAGGTGCTCGCATGCGCCGGATAGCGGTGAACAAGGCCGCTTTGGCCCGACGCTTCTCACGAAGCATGGCCACCTATGAGCGCGCGGCCGTTGTGCAGCGGGAAATGGCCGACCAGCTCGTTGCCGACCTTCTGTCGGTTTCCGGCGTCGATCGTTTCGACCGGGTGCTCGAACTCGGTTGCGGAACCGGGTTGCTGACGGAACGGATCCTGGAACGGTGCCGGCCGGGCTGCCTGGTTCTGAACGACCTTGTCGCGGAGTGCGCCGAGACCGCCCGTCACGCCGGACTGCGGGAACCCGCCGTGACCGTGCAATTCGTGCATGGCGACATGGAAACGGCCGAATTTCCGCATCCGCAGGATCTGATTGCTTCCAGTGCGGTTGTCCAGTGGGCGGCTGACCCGGAAGGTCTGCTGACGCGGATGGCCGGACTGCTCCGCCGAGGCGGCGTTCTGGCGGTGGCGTCATTCGGTCCGTTGAACCTGCAAGAAGTGTCGCATCTCACCGGCTCGTCGCTGCCCTACAAGTCGGCGGAAGAATGGCGCAGTGGATTGGCCGGACGCTACGAGGTTCTGAGCGTGCGCGAAAACGTTCGAACCCTGTGGTATTCCTCCGCGCGCGAGGTCCTCCAACATCTGAAGGAAACGGGTGTCAACTCGCCGGATGCGCGGCCCTGGCCGCCGTCGAAGACGAAGCGGTTCTGCCGGGCCTACGAAGCGGCGTTCGGGCACGCGGGAAAGGTTCCTCTGACATACCACCCGGTGTTCATGGTTGCCCGAAAATGCGACGATGGAGGAATCGGATCGTGATTCTGTTTGTGGCGGGAATAGATACCGGCATCGGCAAGACGATCGCAACCGGCCTCATGGCGAGATGGTATGCCGCCCGAGGCTTTACGGTGGTAACGCTGAAACTCGTTCAGACCGGCTGCGAGGGGTTTCCGGAGGACATCGGGACGCATCGGGATATGATGGGCTCTGGCCGGCTGCCGGAGGATCTGACCGGGCTGACCTGTCCTTACGTGTTTCGGTTTCCCGGATCGCCGCATCTCGCGGCGGCGATCGAGGGACGGTCGGTGGACACCGCCAGACTGGAAGCCGCGGCGCGCGAACTGGCGCAAAGATACAAAATCGTGCTTGTGGAGGGGGTCGGCGGGCTGTGTGTGCCTCTAACCGACGAGACGACCGTGCTGGACTTCTTGGCGCAACGGGACTGGCCGGTCGTTCTGGTCACGGCGCCGCGCCTGGGCTCGATCAACCACACCCTCCTGTCGCTGGAGGCCCTGCGAACCCGCCACCTCTCATTGGCCGCTGTAATCTACAATCTGCATCACACCGCCAGACCGGAGATCGTCCGCGACACCCGCCGCGTGATCGAGAACGCCCTCGACCGCATGGGATACGCCGCGCCGATTCTGGACATGCCCGCCGCGGATCCCGGCGGAGGCGCGAAAATTGATTGCGGCAGGTTCAGCCTTCCTATATCTCGCCCGGGAACCCATGAGTTCCTGAAGAAGATTCCTCCACTGGAGTAGGCTATGTTTTCTTTGGCAGTGAAAAGCAAGCTCCGCGACATTCGCTCCACCCCCAAACCTCCGGTCGGTCGCAAACCGCGTACGCCGCGTGTGCGCCACGGCGAATCAGGCGTTGTGTTGATCCTCGAGCTGGTGGTGGCGCTGACGATCCTTCTCATCGGCATCGCCGGCGGCATCCTGCTGCTTGGTTCGTCCCAGGACCTGGCCGGGGGCGCGGCCCGCGACACCGAGGTCACACTGTTCGCGGATTCGGTCCTGAACGGGTTGCGCGCGGCGTCCGAGGAGGCCTGCCGCACGAACGCCTGGCACTCTTTCTGGACGGATCTGATGGATGGCGGCGCCCACATCGCGGTTCCCGCCTACCCCATGTGGGCCAACGAGGAAAGCCTGCGCGTGACGGCCGGAGCGACCAACGCGCTGGCGTTTCATGCGTACTGGCACCGTGCGGCAGATGAGGCTCAGCCTTCGGCGCTCCCGGTATACGGGCTGCGCTATGCCCTGGCCGTCGGACCGGACCCGATCGACGAAACCGACCGGTCGACCTTCGCCCTGTTGCGGGTCTGGCCCGGCACGTCCGGACCCTCCGGGGACGGGGACGCGCTGACCTTCTACTCGGAGTTCTTCCGCCAGGCGGTGGTCCCATGAAGGCAGCGCGCCGCGCCGGGGTTACCATGATCGAGCTGCTGGTGGTCATCGCCGTGCTGCT
>JAQBFL010000500.1:0-6098 GCA_032123415.1 bacterium
CAGCACGGACTCGGTCAACGTCGTGGTGTCGAGGAACGGTTGCGGGAGCAGGAAAACGGGTTTGTCGAGCAGGAGTCCGGTGATGGCTGGGATTCCCACCTGGATGACGCCGAAGGATATCCCGAGGACTGTGCCCAGCGAGAAGAGCCGCCACCGCTCGCTCTTTTTGCGCTCTCCGCGGCGCGACCGCATGAACGCCGACCGGCCGGCATCCTCGCCGTCTCCGGCGGCCACGCTCGGCTGTTCCGCCTCCGCCAGCGCCATGGCCCCCTGGGCATGGATCGGCGCCATGGGGAAGGGCAGCTTTTCGATGTCCGAGGTCAGCCGGAAGAAGAAGTACCCCAATGTGTATTTTTGGAGGAAGCCGATCACCATCAGGAAAGCAAGCAGCGCGATCGGGATCATCCAGTCTGAATGAAAGAGATTTCGCTCCAGGATGGCCGGGCTGTCCGGGCGCGGTACGAACCAGCGCGGGAACGCATCGCGCATGCCGGCGTCGCGGACCGCCTCGCTGGACACCAGGTAGGCCCGGTAGACGAAATCGCCGAAGATGAACCCGCCCCCCAGGACGCCGCCGGCGGCGTGCAGCAGCACGACCAGCTCCTGCTTCGAAAGGGTCCGCAGGGCGCGCCGCGCCACCTCGCTGAACAGGATCAACGTCACCCAGGTCGCCGCGGCGCCCATGCTGCCGCCCGTCATGAGCGAGAGGTAGATCGCCCCGGGGATCATCACGAGTCCGCAGAAGAGAATGCCCACGACGGTGGTCCAGCCGAAGCCGTCCTTGAATTCGGACGGCGCCGCCAGCAAATCGCGATACTGCGCCAGGTCCCGATCTTGTCCGCGTTTAGGCATGCGAGTTCTCCTCCTCCACCACGACGCTTTCGCCAAGCAAACGGCGCGCCTCCGCGAACAACGCATCGCGCTCGGCCGGGCTGACGGCCCGCCAATACAGGAAATGCCGCCGGATGAACGTCACGAACGGACCGTTGAGCCGCAACCACGATTCCCGGGTGGCGGACAGGCGCGTCAGCGTCACCCGCGCCAGAAACTCATGCGTCTCGGGATCGGTCGGCATGACAATCCGCAACTGCTGCGAGACGCCCAGGTCGAACGGCTTGAGCCAGACGGTGACCTCGCACATCGGGACGCAGGATCGCGCGTCGAGGCCCTGACCCTCGATCGCCTCGATGCGGGGTTCGCCGGCGAAGAACCGCCCCGCACTGCCTTCGCCGTGATCCAGGAAGTAGCGCCGGAAGAAGGCCAGCACCGCCACGCGGTCGCGGGCGCTGAAGGTGAACGGCAGGGCAAAGTCCATCGTGTCGCCCTCGGGTTCGGGCAGTTTCCAGCCCGACTCCTCGGCCGGCGCGGCGATCTCCATGGCCGAGCGCGCCGGGAAGAAGGTTGAAATGAAGACCGCGGCCATGATCGCCAGCGATGCGTAGATCGTGTTGATCGAGGTAAAGGTCATGTTGAGTCCGCCGGTCCACCCCAGGGCCGTGAGGGTGCGCCCCACGCCCTGGCTGAGCAGGAAGCCGAGAATGGAGCCCACGATCGCGTAGACGAACGCCTCGCTGAAGAACATGGCGAAGATGTAGCGCGGCGCAATGCCGACGGCATTGTAGACGAAAATCTCGTCGCGCCGTTCATAGACCGAACCGCGCATGGTGTTGAGCACCGTCATCGCGGCGATGATCAATGGAATGAGCATTTCCATCATGCCCGCGAAACTGCGTTCGCGCGCCCGCTTGCCACGGTAGGCGACGCCGCCGAGCCCGTAGTAGGTCGCGTTGCCGCTCTGCTCGAGGTACTGTTCGATCTCCTCGCGTGCCTGCTTGTAGGACCTGTCCGGCAGGCAGAGCGCCACCGAGGTCAATCGGAAGCCGCCCGCGACGCCGCCGATTCCAACGTTGTCCGGCACGATGAGCATTCCGCCCGTACGCAGCCGCGGGTCGGTCTCCTCGGCCAGGGCCTGGCCGCCGACGATCTCCACCGTGCGCATCGCCTCCAGGTCGAAGGGCAGCACGTCACGCCCATCGATATCGCGCAGCGCGGCCAGCGCGGCGCTGTCGAAAATTCCATGGACGCGCAATTGCTTGCCATTGACCTTGATCAGCACAGGCTCGCCGCCGGCGAGCCCGCCCGCCCGGATCCCGAGTGCGTTCGCCAGCTCGTCGGCCACGAGCACGGGCGGCACGTCGAGCTCGGTCTTGACCATCTCGAGCGTGAACCAGCCGTCGCCGGCGATCAAGGGGATGCGATGGCGCAGGGGCTCGTCCGGTCCGAATTCTAGAATAGACGTGACGGGCTTGCGCAACGGCGTCCCGTGGGCCGGTTCGTAGACGGCCTCGACGCCGGGATTCCGGTTGATCCGGTCCCAGCCCTGCGCGCCGACCAGCATGCGTCGCGTGGCGATCTTGGCGGTGTAGCCGTAGCGAGTCTTGAGGGCGAAGAGCTCCGAGTCCGAGATGGGCGTGAACTTCTGCCCCTTGATGAGCATACCCTGGTAGGGCGCACGCCCAACCGCCACGATCGAGTCCACGACGTCGGACTGAACGGACGTGAAACAGATCATGGCGAAGGTGAGCAGCACCAGCGTGGCGCAGGTCAGGCCCGTGCGCACGATGCGCCGGTGCATGTTGTTCAGACCCAGCGTAAAAGCCGTGCCCATGATCCCCATGGCGTTCACGTCGGCCGCCGTGGCCTGGCCGCGCTTGCGGCGCAGATCCTCGAGGTTCTCCTTGAACTTGCCGGAGAAGAGCAGCGTGATGCCGCCCGAGATCAGCATGATGATGAACCCGAGCAGGATCATCACCGACGACCGGATCATGGCGAACGCCGGATGCAGCAACCGCAGCAGGATGAAGACGGCCAGGAAGATCGCCGTCTGCGCGGCCAACTGCCGCCGGATGTCGGCAAACCCGAAGGCGAGTTTCTCGAAGAAGAACACAAAGGGCACCAGCAGGCCGAGGTACCAGATGATCCCCACGACAGCCTCGGAAATCGTGCGCCGCAGCACGGGATGGTTGAGGGTCGCGTAAGTCACCGCGGCGCGCTGATCGCGATCGGCGGCATACCGGGAGACGTCCGGCGTCTCGGCGCGCTCGACGAGGGTCCGGCTGCGCTCGTGAAACGCGAGCACGCGCTCGTCGGCCATGTTGTACCGAACCTGCAGTTCCATTCGCTTGCCGTTGACGAGCAGCATCGAATAGGCGGCATCGCGGGGCACTTCCAGCAGAAATGGATAGTCGGCCGCCAAGTGTCCGCGGCCATCGATCTCGCGGTCCGGGTTCGACGTGAACTCCGAGTCCACCCCCAGCAGGAAGGCCCGGATCGTCTGAACCTGCTCGTTGTCCGGCGAGCCGGCCTTAAGGGTCACAAAGAACGACAGATCCGGTTCCTGGAAAGAGGTGACCATGCCTCCGTCGGTCGAGAACTGGTTGAACTTGGCCGCGCTCGCCAGGCCCTCCTGGCGAAGGAACTCGATTCCAGTGTACGCCTTGAGGTTCTGAGGATTGATCATATCGAACAGCGTCACCGGCGTGGCCCGGAAGGTCACGATATTGACGTCGGAGCGGTTGCCCCACGATCCCGCGTTGATCGACTTGTAGACGCGCTGTCCCTGCGGCCCCTCGTCCTTGACATAGCGGATCAGCCCATCCGGGCCGAAGCCCACGGCCTCGGGACTGTACTCGCTCATGCCGCCCATAAACGACAGCGTGGATGCGGGCAAGGCATAGCGCCCGTAGGGATCCGTAACGATGAACGGCGCCTCGTTGTACCCTCTCTGGCTGTATTGAGTGCCCTTGTGGCCCACCAGGGCGCCCGCGAGCGGGTAGTTGGGAACGATCGAACGTCCGACATTCGACAGGTAAACGCGCCCGTCATACGTTGAAAGCACGCCCTTCAACGGCGGTTCGAACGCGCCGTTCCCATACACGAGGGCCAGCGTGATGCGGCCCAAGGCCCGCAGCGACAGCGCCATCGAGGCCACGTTGTGCATCGCCGGCAGGTCCACCGGCACGCCATACTGTTCGTAGGCATAGCCGCGATCCGAGTGCATGAGCATGAACGCCGGGTGCCCGTTGCCGTTCCATGGCCCGGCCGGAGCCGGAATGAACGCCGCGATCGAGTGCGCCCAGCCATTGTGCGAGCGACCGCGCAGCGAGTCGTATCGCAGGTCCTTGAGGCCCGCCTGCTGCACCACGGTGAGGATCGTATCGTTAATCACCGGCGACTGCCGCAGCGCGTATGCTTCCGCGGCGGGGCCCATGCCGAACGTGATGGATTCGCCCTTTGTCTTGGAGGGATCGCCCGGCGCCAGGAACGGGACCACCGTGATGACGGAGGTGTAACGCCGGAATGCCTCGTGGACGGCCATTTCCTGCCGGTTCATCCGCTCCCGGGAGATGTGGAAGGCCGCCAGTTCCTCAAGGCGGCGAGCGACACGCCCCCGCACATCCGCACGCAGCACGAAGGCGCGCGGCGCCTCCTCGGCAAGCAGCTTGCGAACCGGTAGCCCGGCGCAAGTGAGAGTCTCGTCGTAGTCGCGCTTGCTGTCCCGGTAGCGCACAAAGGCCGTTGATGCCGTATTCGTGCCGCCTTCCCGCAGGAATGCCAGGCGGGCCTGAAGCTGTTTCTCGGAAGATTCGAGAACGACACTGTTGAGCGTGTAACGGAGCTGCGCATCGAAAAACGCGCGGTCGGCCTTGGCCATCGCCTTCACCGCCGCGTCGGTCGCCTGCGGATCGTCCAGAAAGCCCGGCGTGGCGGCGGCGCGGCGGCAGGCCTCGACCGATTGCGTCTCGGCGGTGTTGACGGAGATGGCGTTCGCGATGCGGCGTCGAGCCGACTCGCGATCCCAGGCCGGGCCGATCGTCCGCGTCAGCGCATCGACGGCGCTCAACCCCATCGACTGTGAGCCGCACGCCACGAACACCAGGTCGCGCTCGCGCTGCGCATCCTCGCGATAAGCCCCGCACCCCCGCAACAGCGCAAGCTGCGCGGCCAGGCTCACCGCGCTGAGGGTGCCCGGCGCGAGGTCGGGCAACGCCGAGGGGGCGTCGTAACTCGCCGCCACCACAACCGCCTCCGACGCCGACTTGAGGCCGGGCATGAAGCCGATCAGGGTCGTGTCGTCCATGTCTTCCCACATGACCTGGACCGTTACGCGGACGGTCTCGCCGAGATGCCGGAAGATCCCGGCCGTCGCCGCGAGGCGGGGATAGTTGACGGGCACGTTGCCGCGGTTGCTGCCGATGTCGGTCCAGCGCGCGGCTTCGAGGCCGTCGCGATGCGCCAGGATGACCGCCTTGAACCCCGCCTGCGCATAGGGCGCCCACGACCGGCCGTAGGAAATGGGCGGATCGGCGACGTCGATGACGGCAATCGCATCGTCGAAGCGCGCGCGGGTGCGCAGCACCTCGTCGGTCATCAGCACAAGCGTGCCGCTCACGCCCGCGTCAGGGGTGACGATCGGCTGAAAATGGTTGGGGGCGAACGGATAGACCTCGACACCCTCCAGCGGCTGTCCGGCGGCATCCGCGATCTCGCGACGGACCGTTCGCGGCGCCAGCGTCTTCCGCGAAAGCTCGAGCACCGAAAGCCCGGCATTCGTGTAGGCGGCCCGCACCAGTTCACGCGCCTGCACGAAGCCGGCCTGCCCCTCGAACCGCGACCCGCAGGCCAGGATCCGGGCCAGCTCGTTCGACACGTTCTGCGCGCTCAGCGCCCGATCGATCGCCTCACGGTCGTAGCCATCGTACACCGGCAGACGTAGCGGAGGACGCGCCGGGGCAAACGCCCACAGAAAGCCCACCACGATCGCCGCCAAGAGGACCGCAAAGAGGGCTGTGCCGACAAGCCCGCGCCAGAATTGCGATGTACGGGGCGTGCTCATACGGGTGGTGACAGCAACGAGCACATGCCCCCGAATCCCTGCGATTTCAGATACGCGCCGTGAACCAGGATCAGAAGGTAGGCGGTACAGGTTCCCAGGAACACGCCCACGAAGAACGGATGCAGTTTTTCGCGCACGGTCGCGGCTCCACCGAGCCGCAACGCGACCAGCCGGATCGCCCACGCCGTCAACGCGCTGCCCC
>JAQBFL010000501.1:0-4028 GCA_032123415.1 bacterium
AGGGCCTTGGCTTGCTCTTTGTCCTTGCACGTAGCAGCCTCGCGACTTTTCTTCTGCGCTTTTTCTTTGAAGGGGCGGGCCTCTTCGGCGGCCAGCCGCTTCCGTTCGTCCATGTCTACGGTCCAACTCAATTCGGAATCGGCGCGGTCAGGGAGCAGACGGAGGAAATCCTCGAAATGCTTGACCATGAGCGGGGTCTTCTTGCGGACCTTGATGTCGGCCAGATCGTAGTACCAAATCTTCCGCGTCGGCTTGCCTTTTGTGAAGAAGATCAGATTCGTCTTTACGCCCGCACCGGCGGCCGTGAATACACCCGCCGGCAGACTGACGATGCACCAGACATCGCAGTCGTTGAGCAGCTTCTGTTTGGTTTTGACGAACGCATCCTGGTTCGTGCGGAACAGGAGGCCTTCATCGAGAACGATCCCGCAACGCCCACCGTCCTTCAGACTTCGGATCACATGTTGCAGGAACAGGGCCTGGGTCGCGCTGGTCTTGTAGTCGAAGTTGGTCTGTGCGTCCTTGCCTTCCTTCCCTCCGAAGGGAGGATTCGTCAGGATCACGTCGAACTGACCCGGCGCGCCCGCGAAGAGCCCCCCGTAGATTTCCATGCCGGTTAGGGTGTTGCCATGCCAGAGATTCGGCTTGTCGACTCCGTGCAGGACCAGATTCGCCAACGCAATAGGATAGATCAGGTTTTCTTTCTCCCGGCCCCAGAAGGTGCGCTGTTTCAGCGACTCCCACTGTTCGGCGGTGGCTCGATTTCCGAGACGGTCCCGCATGAATTCGTAACTCTGCGCCAGGAACCCGCCCGTACCGCAACTCGGATCATACACCGTTTCTCCCGCCTGCGGCGCGACAACATCCACAATCGCCTTGATGACCTGGCGCGGTGTGAAGAACTGGCCGCCGTCGTTGCCCTTCTCGCCCATCTTGAGCAACAGCCCTTCATACACCTGGGACAGCGTGAAGACATGCGTCGGGTCCACGGTCTCGGCGGTGATCTCGTTGACCTTGTCCAGCACATCCAGGAAGTTCCGCTCCGTGTCGATACGAACGCGCTCGACGCCGGTCATGACTTCACTGATGACCTTCTGACGCGCGGAAGCGTCGGGCTTGTTCTTGAGGCCCTTCAAATAGCGCAGAAGCTCTGTGTTCACGAAACCGAAGAACGACCCCAGTGCGCCTTCCTGCAGTTCCTTGCGCTTCTCGCCACCGGGGGCCGCCCAATCCTGCCACCGGTAGGGATTCTCCAGCGAAGGCGTGAAGGGCACACCCAGCGCCTCGGCCTCGTGCTGCTCGCGTTCCTCGCGTTCGTCAAGAATGCGGAGGAACAGAATCCAGGTGAGCTCGGGAACATACTGCAACGCCCCGGCACAGTTGCCGCGCCGCATGATGTCGCAGATTGATTTGACGGCCTGATCCACCGATTGCTGGGTGGCCAGTTTCTTGCCGTTGTTGTTCTTCTTGGCCATGTTCAACCGTTTCCTTGGTTGCGGTATTGGGTGCGCCGCTTGTAAAGCCGCTCGGTGAAGCCGCCTTCCTTCTCGAAGGCCTCTGCTTGTGCGTCCATTTGGCGGCCGATCAAATGGATGCACAGGTTCAGCAGGGAGAGTGCGCCATTGGCGGCCAACACTGCGGGCAGGTCGTCGGGGGAGACACCGACAGACACGGACGGACACAGACCCGCACGGCCACCGGAACCCGCCTCTTTCGTGTCGGTCCATGCCCGTCCGTGCTTGTCCGTGTTCTTCTGCGCCCGCCGCACTTCCTCCGCCACCCAGGCGCGAAACTCGTCCAGCGTGGCGCAGCGGCGCGCCTTGAAGCGCATCAGCGCGGGATGGTTTGGCGGCCATTCCGGCAGATCGCGGTGCTTGAGGAACTTCTTGAAGTCGCGCTGGAGTTCCATGAGGCTGCCCTTGGCAATCCCGGTAAGCTTCATCTCGATCTTTTTCGAGACGGCAGAATCCACGCTGCCTTCCTGAAGGTTCTGGCAGCCGCTACGCGCCGCCTGCACCATCTGATCGTGCGTGCGGCTGCGCCGATCGACATACTTATCGCAGAAGCGCACGGTGACATCGTAGATCAGGTCGGCCAGTTGCCAGGTCTTCGTGTTCTCATAGCCGCCGTGCTTGGGAATGAGGTTGTCATCGTTCCCTGTCCGTGGCTGTCCGTGCCTGTCCGTGTTCTTCATCACCGAGTTCCGCTCGTGCATGCTCAAAGCTCCCCCCTGAACGCCCGCCGCAACAACGCCGCCGGAAACGCATTGATCGTGGCCAGCTCCTCCTCCGCCGCCTTGCGTGCCCGCTCCACCGCCGCCATCTGCTCGTTCAGAATTGCCGCGATGCGTTTCTGCTCGGGGAGTGGCGGGAGGGGGATTTCGAGCGCCTTCAAGTAGTCCGGGGGAAGACGTTGCTGGCCGACCGCGCCTGTAAAGTGCTCGGTGGCCTTTTGCAGAAAAGATGGTTGTCGAAGAAACGAATGAATCCACTGCGGTGTAATGTCCGGGCCCGGCCGGATGACATGAAACTCCGTCGTTCCGAAACCTATATCGTCCGCAAGGCCGGCGGCTACAGCATGCTTGCCGTTCTGCATGCAGGGCGTGATCTTCGCGAAAAGCACATCACCTTCAGAGAAGCACGTGTAGCCCTTCTTGATTTCACCATAAGGGCGGAGCCGGGAAGCAGTTATCGTCCCCGTCTGTGCGTCTACGGCCTCCATTGGGACAAAGGTCGTGGGCTCGTCGTCTGGGCGGTCAATATTCGGCCGAGACGGATTGACAGTTGACACGTCGCCCAGACGCACCCACCGCCAGCCTTTCGGCTGTGGCTGGTCGACGGATGGAAAGACGGCACGTAGGTAGGCGGCGGGAAGGTCATTGACAGCGGCGAGTCGTTCTTCCGCCGCCTTCCGAGCCCGCTCCACCGCAGCCATCTGCTCATTGAGAATCGCCGCTATCCGTTTCTGCTCGGGGAGTGGCGGGAGGGGGATTTCGAGGGACAACAGTTTGGTCGGTTTGACAGCACTCTGACCAATCCAGCTATTGCAGATGCTTGCGAATACACCCATCAACCACTGTTGGTTCAGCCATGCTGCAAGGAAACTGGGGCTTAGGGCATCAGGACATGTTCGGATCCGGGTAAAATGGTTGCTGAAGACAACGTCCTCAGCATGCCCAGTGAAGAGGGCGCTCTTGCCGACAAGTTCTTTGCTGTTGGTATTGTTGAACAGGACGTCGTTCAACTCCAATCGGAACTGTGCGACGGCTTGATGAGAGGCAGGTACGCGGATGAAATCGTCCCACACAAAGTTGCCGCGCGTGTCGAGGTTGTTCATACGCAACTGGATGACACCTTCTGGGTCACGCTGTCCAGAAGCGAACCCGGACTGGACGTTCTCGCACACCTCCCCCAGCTTCACCCACCGCCAGCCTTTGGGAAGCGCACGGTCGGACTCTGTTGCCACAGAAATCATTCAGCGTCTTTCTCGTGAGCGTCCAGGGCTTCGACCCGTTTTGGAAGCTTCTTCTGTTCGGATTTCAAACGGCGTTCCACCTTCTTCACGTCTTCGGCCGGTGGCAGGGCTTCGGGCACAATACCGCGATCGCTCAAGAGCTTACGAACATCCCGGTTGTTCTTGACGTGTTCGTCGGTAACCCGCGCTTCAGATCGCAGGTCGCGCTCCTTGATGTTGAAATTCGTGATTTCGTTGGCGAAGTCCTTGGCCTTGATCGTGATGGTCGGCAGGAAGTCGGCTAATGGTCGGCCCTTGGGCACACGGAGCCGGTTCTTCATGTCCCGCGTGGTTCTACCGCCAAACAGCGCCACATCGCCTTTGCTGCGGATGCGGGCAAAGCTCTCGTTGTCGCGCAGGCGGTCGAAGATGATCCCTGACAGTTCTTTCTCGGACTGCGTCAACCGCTTCCTTGCGCTGACACGTTCCGCTTCCGCCAGTCGTTTTTCGATGAGTTCCTGTTTCCGGGTCTGGACGGCAAAATAGGTCTGCGCAAATGCAATCTGTTCCTTGGA
>JAQBFL010000502.1:0-2583 GCA_032123415.1 bacterium
GTGCAAGATCGAGACATGGGATGTGCCGGAAGATATTTTGGATAAGGTTGTTTCATATACCGTGGTCTTCCTGTACAATGTCGGAACGGGTGGTCCCGGCACCGGGGTCACAAAGTTCAGTTCGTCGCGCGAGATTACGCGAGTGGTGAACAGAAACCGAAAGCACTTCGTCCCGTTCCGCAATCACGCCACGGTGCAGAACCTTCGTGAATCTTCGCAGATGATTACCGCCACAGGATTTGCCGTCGCCGACACGATGGCTCATGCCCGGTCTGCCGCCGTCGATGAACTGGCACTGATGATTCCGGCAACCGGGTACGAAGAAGAGGGCAGCACGATCAGGGAGAATCCACGGGAAGTCCGCGTGGACTGGAACGTGTCACATTTCTACACGTCGCCCGTGCTACGCGGCGGCGTCTACGGAGGTTAAACGATGGGCAATCCTGTGCCGGCGTTCGAAAAGAATACTGGGGTCGCTCTTTCCGCGATCGCCTTCCCATCGTCTCCGAGGGGCACGATCACGGATCTGCCGGACGCCGCATCGTTCCCGCTCTACCTGTGGAACGACAAGGGGGGTGGCTCCGCATCGTCGATGCAGACGGTCAAGATCGGGGTCCGCGATATTTGCGGCACCTCAAACGATGTGGTCATCACCGGCACAGAACTCAACGGGTATCTGCCGATGATCGAATGCCGCAGCTACGGGTCGGCCGGTTGTTCAGATGATTCGCAGGAGGCGTGGACCCCGATCGGAGGCAGCCTCATGTTGGACATCGGGGACATCCCGGCCAACGCAAGAAGGTCGTTGTACCTGCGGATGAACGTGTATGCGGATGCTCCTCCGATCGCGGCCGGACAGTTCAACCTCTTTGTCGATTACACGTTTACGTAGGACCTGTGATGTGAATGGATGCAGTTTGGAATAGGAGGATGTGCTGATGATGACGAAGGTTTACCTGATGGCGTCGTACGAATCGTATCTCTTGGTGCGCGATGCGGCCGAGAGGTTTCGATCGGCGGGGGTCGAAGTCGTTTCCCACTGGCATGACAAGCCGTACCGTCCGTACGGGGCCACGACCGACGATATGCTGGAGGCCGAGGCCGAGATCGATGAGCAGGAGATGCGGGCGGCAACGCACGGGATAGCCTTCCAGATCTACGAGGGCAAGCCTTCGCGCGGTGGATGGCATGTTGAGTTCGGGTACATGCTTTGCCTTGGCGCGGAAATGTGCGTGATCGGTTCACGCCGGAATGTCTACCACTTCGGGGCCGGCGTCTCAGCCGTCAAGAATATCGACGATGCGATCGACTGGGCGAAGCGTGTTACGCCCAACACGGTGAGCGAGAACACGGTCGCGCTCGGTGTGCCGGGGAACAAGCCGGCCGAACCTGATCCGCAGCAGAAGCCCGAGAACATCCTTGAAGAGGCGAACCGACTGGTCAATGGCGAGCGCAACAAGCACTACGGGCCACCCGTAGAGGACGGAGAGCGCGTTGCCGGCATGATGAACGCCTTGGGCTACCGGGGGCCTGGCGGGCGCGTGCTTCAACCCCATGACTGGGCCGTGTACCTTCTGGCCGTCAAGATGAGCCGGATCGTCGTGACGCCGACCAAGCGCGATCACTGGGTTGACGCCGCTGGATACGCACAATGCGGTGCGCTATCGGTCCCAGGAGGGGTTAGCTGATGCCCCCGAACCCAAAGCTCATCAAGGCGGATGTCGCCGCCGAGTACGCTCGCAAGTTCCCGAAGGCTGCGACACAGACGCTGGCGCGCATGGCGTACAGGGACCATCCGTCTCTGTGGAAGAATCTAGATTCGTGCAGGCACGTGTTCAGGTATCTCCGCGGTGCGCTCGGCGAAAAGAAGCGGGGTTACGCGGCCAAGCGCGGGCTCACTCGAAAGATTGAGTCCCCTGGCGATCCGTTCGGACGCATTCCCGTCCCGATCGTTGATACTTGGCATACCGTCTCGTTCCGCGGTCCGATGAACGCATTGGTCTTGTGCGACTTGCACATTCCGTACCATAACGCGCGGTTCATCGACACGGCGATCAAACAGGGGAAGCAGTATGGGTGTGACTTCATCCTGTTGAACGGCGATGTCATGGATTGTTACGCCGCATCCCGTTGGCAGACGGACCCAAGAAAGCGGAACTTCCGTAGAGAAAGGGACAAGACACACGAGTTCCTGGCCTACGTCAGGGGTCAGTTCCCGCGGGCACGGATCGTGTACAAAATGGGCAACCACGAGGAACGCTACGAGTCGTACATGATGTGCAAGGCGCCGGAGCTTCTGGACATGCCAGAGTTTGATTTCTCGCGCCTGCTTCATTTCGAAGAGCTTGGCATCGAGTGCGTGCGGGACAGGATGCCGATCAAGTTGGGGAAGTTGCACGTCGTCCACGGTCACGAGTACACGTTCGCCATATCCAACCCGGTCAACCCTGCGCGCGGCATGTTCCTACGCGGTAAGGTAAATGCCCTATGCGGGCATTTTCACAGGTCTAGTAGTCATTCAGAAAAGTCGATGGATGATAAGGTTGTGACCTGTTGGTCAGTAGGTGCCGGCTGTCAGATGCA
>JAQBFL010000503.1:0-3922 GCA_032123415.1 bacterium
GCATGTTGTTCGCTCCTTCATGCGGTTCCCATGGCGCCCGCGCCGGCCACGGTCCGCCCCGCGCCGGCCCGCCGGGAGAGACGCGTCACCTGCGCCGGACGCGTGCGGTAGCCGTCCAGCTCGAAGGCGCCGTTCAATCGCCTCAACACGGCGGCACTGACCTCTCCAGTCACGGCGACTTCATACGTCTTCTCGTGTTCGTAGCGCGGGTGCGTCATTCTCAGAATCAGATCGCCGTCCGTGGAAAGCAGCAGAAGCCCTTCGCTGTCCTTGTCCAGCCGACCGACCGGCTTGACGGGTTCCTTGACCTCGCGGATCAATTCATAAACCGTTCGCCCCTGTTCCGCGGCCCTGCTGCAGATGTATCCCCGCGGCTTGTAGAGCAGGATCGTGCGCGGCGGCGGCAGGGCGGATGGAATGAGGCGTCCATCCACGCACACGCGGTCGGCCGCGGCATCGACGCGCAGTCCCGGCTCCAGAACCGAACGGCCGTTCACCGTCACGCGTCCGGCTCGGACCAGCTCGGCGGCCTTGCGCCGGGCGGCGAGGCCACGTTCCGCGAGCAGCTTCTCCAGCCGAAGTGGGTTCTTTCGGGTGTCCATGGGGGGGGAGCGCTCAATCCGGCAGCGTGATATCTTCCCACGCCGAACCGCGCCGCCGCAAGGACCAGAACCCGTCCCACGCGGGAATGCGCCGCCCGAACGTTTCGTGAACCCCGAGCGTGACGCCGGGATGAAACTCGCGGCCTGACCGCGGGTCGGTGGTGTAGTCGCATTCGCGGCTCGCGCGCGCGGCGGCGGCATCCACCTCGTCGAACTGCAGTTCGAGGTCGTCGCCTCCGATCAGGCCGCCGTCGCGCACCAAACGTGCGCCGGCGGCCAGGTCCCAGATGACGTCCGAGTAGGCGTGCGACCCGTCGATGAAGACCAGGTCGAACGCCTGCTCGCGCAGCAGGGGCAGCGCCACGCGGCTGGAGGCGCGAAACGGCACGACGACGCCCGCGTGGCCGCAGGCGCGCACGTTGTGCCAGAACAGGCGAAAGATGCGGTCCCGCCGCGCCGCGCGCTCCATGAGGTCCAGCCCCGTGTTCGTGCCGCGGTGTTCGGGCCGGACGTAAGAGGCCCAGGGATCGACACAGGTGACCGTGCCGGCGACGCCGCGCTCGCGCAGCCCGTCGGCCCACAGCACGGCCGACTGCCCCGCCCATGAACCGATCTCCAGAACGCGCAGCGGCTCCGAGGTGCCCACCGCGCGCGCATCGATCGCCAGGTTCAGGGCGTCCTTCATGTGGCGACGCCGCGCCGCGCTGGTCTGGCCGGCCATGACGGCGGCGCCGAAGTACGGCCGCCCCGTCAGCCGATGCCACGCATAGGCCGGCCTGCCGCACAAGTCCCGCCCGATCATCCAGGCCATGTGCGCGGCCCGGTAGAGCCCCGGCCATCGACGCTTCCAACCACCCGTAGCCATGAACGCTTAACCCTTAACCATTAACCACTAACCCTTAACCAACCACTAACCACCCGCCGTCCCATCGATCAACCCTTGCAGGGCGCGACGGGCCGCGCCGCTGTCGATGGATTCCTGCGCCAGCCGCCAGCCGTCCGCCAGCTCGTCCGCCCGGCCCCCGGCCACGATCGCCGCGGCCGCGTTGAGGCAGACCACATCCCGACGCGGCCCCTTCGCGCCTTCGAGGACCTCGCGCGCGATGGCCGCGTTGACGGACGGCCCGCCGCCCTTCAGGGCGTCGGCCGGCGCGTAGTCGCCGATGAAATCGCGGGCGTCGAGCTCGTAGGTCCGCACACGGCCGTCGCACAGCTCGCTGACCCGCGTGGTGGTCGTCACGGTGATCTCGTCCATTCCGTCGTGGCCGTGGACGACGAACGCGCGGCGGCTGCCGAGCAGCTTGAGGACCTGGGCGAACGGCTCGGTGAGCTCGGCGGCGAAGACGCCCAGGAGCTGCCCCTTGGCGCCGGCGGGATTAGTCAGCGGCCCCAGCATATTGAAGATCGTCCGCACGCCCAGTTCGCGGCGCGGTCCCATGGCGTGCTTCATGGCCGGGTGCAGCTTCGGCGCGAAGAGAAACCCGATCCCCGCGTCGCGGATGCATTCCTCGACCGTCTCGGGCGCCACATCCAGGTTCACGCCGAGCGCCGCCAGAACATCGGCGGAGCCGCATTGGCTGGTCACGGCGCGATTGCCGTGCTTGGCCACCGGCACGCCGGCGCCGGCCGTGACAAACGCGGCCAGCGTCGAGATGTTGAACGTGTCCTGGCCGTCGCCGCCCGTGCCGCAGGTGTCGACCACGCCGAGACCGCCGGCGTCGATGAAGACCGCGTTCCGGCGCATGGACTCCGCCCCGCCGGCGATCTCGTCGATCGTCTCGCCCTTCGCGCGTAGCGCGGCGAGGAACGCGCCGATCTGCGCCGGCGTCGCGGCGCCGGACATGATCGTGTCGAATGTCTCCGCGGTTTCCGAGCGCGACAGGTCGCGCCGTTCGATCAGTTTCTGAAGTATCGCCTTCATGCCTCGCCCTCCCGCGCAGCCCCGTGCGCCTTGGTCCATGCCTCCACCACGTCCAGAAAGTTCCGCAGCAGCCGCTTGCCGCCGGGCGTCAGCACCGACTCGGGGTGGAACTGCACGCCGTAGACCGGCAGGTCGCGGTGATGCACGCCCATGATCTCGCCGTCGTCGCTGCGGGCATCCACAACCAGAGAGTCGGGAACGGTGTCGGCCATGATGGCCAGCGAGTGGTAGCGGCCGGCCTCGAACGGGTTCTTCATGCCGCGGTAGAGGGGGCTGTCGGTGTAGGTGACCTGGGAGGTCTTGCCGTGCATGATGCGCGAGGCGTTGAGCACCGTGCCGCCGTACGCGGCGCCGATGCACTGGTGCCCCAGGCAGACGCCCAGGATCGGCACGCGGCCGGCCATCCGCAGGATCAGTTCGACCGAGATGCCCGCCTCCTTCGGCGTGCAGGGCCCCGGCGAAATCACCAGCCCCTCGGGCCGCAGGGCGGCCACGTCGTCGACGCGGATCTCGTCGTTGCGGAAGACCTTCAGGTCGGCCCCCTGCCCCGCGAGAATCTGCACGAGGTTGAACGTGAACGAATCGTAGTTGTCGATCAGTACGATCATGCTCAGCCGATCTCCAGCCCGCGGCAGGCCATCTCCAGCGCCCGCTCGACGGCGCGCGCCTTGTGGCAGGTTTCCAGGAACTCGGTCCGCGGATCCGAATCGTACACGATGCCGGCGCCGGCCTGCACGGCCACGCGGCCGGCATGCAGGTCCATCGTGCGGATGGTGATGGCCATGTCCATGTTTCCATCGTAGCCGATGGTGCCCACCGCGCCGCCGTAGGCGCCGCGCGGGCCGGGTTCGAGCTCGTGGATGATCTGCATCGCGCGGATCTTGGGCGCGCCGGAGACCGTACCGGCCGGGTGGCAGGCGCGCAAGACATCCATGGCATCGTGGCCGGGTCTGATGCGGCCGTCGACGTTCGAGACGATGTGCATGACGTGCGAATAGGATTCGATGATCATCCGCTCCGTCACACGCACGCTGTTGTACTCGGCCACCCGGCCCACATCGTTGCGCCCCAGGTCCAGTAGCATGACGTGTTCCGCCCGCTCCTTGGGATCGGCCAACAGTTCCCGCGCCAGCGCCGCATCCCCCTCGGGCGTCTGGCCCCGCGGCCGCGTGCCGGCGATCGGCCGGACGGTGATCAGGCCGTCCTGCATGCGCACCATCACCTCGGGCGACGATCCCACCAGATGGACCTCGGGCGCCCGCAGATAGAACATGTACGGCGACGGGTTGACCGCACGCAGACTGCGGTAGACCTCGAACGGTGTGGCCTCCGTCCGCCGGGTGAAACGCTGCGAGAGGACCACCTGAATGATGTCGCCCGCCGCGATGTACTCCTTGGC
>JAQBFL010000504.1:0-22112 GCA_032123415.1 bacterium
CGACAAGGAGGAGGACCGCACGCGGCATATTCTCGAAACCCGCGCCCACACGGGTCTCGTATTCCTGGCCTACCGCGACCGGTCGGCGGTTGACGCGATCGTGGCCGACGTGCAAGCCGGGGCGCCGTTGTATGACGTGACGATGCCCGACGGCGTGGTTCACACCGTGTGGCGCGTGGACCGCCACGAGGCGCTGGCGGCCGCGTTGTCGAGCGTCTCGCCGTCCTACATCGCCGACGGGCATCACCGCGCGGCGGCCTCGTCGCGCGCGGCCGAGCGGATGCTCGCGCGCGGCGAAGGCGGCGATGAGCCCAACTGGTTTCCGGCGGTGCTTTTTCCGGCGGGGCAGTTGCGGATCATGCCCTACAACCGCGTCGTGAAGGACCTCAACGGGCTGACGCCGGGCGCCTTCCTCGATGAAGTGCGGCGGCGATTCGCCGTGCGCGAGGACGTTGCGCCGGTCCCTGCGGGCGAAGGCCATGTGGCCATGTACTTCGGGGGACGTTGGTATGGGCTTGCATGGCGCGAACCGGCGCCCGCGGCAGACCCCGCCGAGGCCCTGGACGTGGCGAGATTGCAGCGCGATATGCTCGCGCCCGTCCTCGGCATTGACGATCCGAGAACCAGTCAGCGCGTCGAGTTTGTCGGCGGCATTGCGGGTACGGATGCGCTCAAGGACGCGGTTGACGGCGGACGAGGCGCCGTCGCATTCTCGATGGTCCCCGTGTCGGTCGAATCGATGATGAGCATCGCCGACACGGGCGGCATCATGCCTCCCAAGAGCACCTGGTTCGAGCCCAAGCTCCGTTCGGGTCTTCTCGTCCATACGTTCTGAGCGCCGCGAACGACAGCGGTCGAGCGATCAGGCCGTGACAGGCAACGGCATATCCGATCGGCGCGCCGGGAGAATCTGGATGTACCCGTGATATGAGTGTTCGACACATCTACATTCACGTGCCTTTCTGCGACGGAAAGTGTCTGTACTGCGCGTTCTACTCGCGTCCGTGCATGGCCGCCGACGCCGATGCGTGGCTTCGCGCCGTTTCGGCGGAGATCGGGCGTTGGACCGCGCGATTCGGCCGGCTGCGCCCGCTGACGATCTACCTGGGCGGCGGCACGCCCACGGTGCTTTCGTGCGCGCAGATCGAGTCGCTCTGCGGCCTGTTGAGGGACACCTGCCGGTTGGACCGGCTCATGGAATGGACGTTCGAGGCCAACCCCGGGACGCTGGACGGGCGCAAGCTGGATATTCTTGGGCGGGCGGGCGTCAACCGCATCAGCCTGGGGGTGCAATCGATGTCCGACCGCGTGCTGGCGCGCGCGGGCAGGCGTCACGGGGCGGAGGATGTCCGACGCACATGGCGCATGCTGGGCGAAGCGGGTTTCTGCAATGCGGGCATGGACTTGATCGCGGGACTGCCCGGAGCGGGACCGGCGACATGGCGCGACACGCTGGACGAGGTCGTGGAGATGCGCCCTTCGCATGTGTCGGTTTACGCCCTGAGCGTGGAAGAGGGATCGACGCTGCACCGGACGGTCCGGGACGGCATCCGCCGCGTTCCGTCGGAGAAAGCGGCGTCATCCGCCGTGGACGAGGCGCGTCGGAGACTGACGGCGTCCGGTTACGAGCGGTACGAAGTGTCCAACTATGGCAGGGACGGACGCCGATGCCTGCACAACCTGGCCTGTTGGCGAGGCCGGGACTACGTGGGGTTCGGGCCCGCCGCCGCGTCCAGGGTAGGGCGTGAGCGGTGGACCGTGCCGCCGGATCTTGGCGCCTATCTGGACGCAGCGGAGCACGGGGACGCCCCGGCGGCGGCGCGCGAGACGCTGGATGAGCGGACCGATGCCGCGGAACGGCTGATGTTCGCGTTCCGCATGGGGCGGGGCATCGACGCGCGCCGGGTCGAGAGCGCGCCGGCGGCCTGGCGTGCCGCGTGGGCGAACGCGCTCGTTGCGCTCGCGGCCGATGGTCTCATCGCCCGAGCCGGCAACCGCTGGGCGCCCACGGAAAAGGGGTTCCTCTTCGCCGACCGCATCGCCTCGGCGTTTCTGTAGCGCCGCGTTTCCATCCCCCGCGAGGATCCGCGGCGACACGCCACGCGACACGCCACGCGGCGACAATGGCGTTGACGCAGTGAAGGCTCCCGGCTATCGTGAAGGGACGCACAAGCAAGCGGGGATCTCGATCCCGGCGACGGTGACCATGCCACGTCCTGGTAAGCGGGGCGGAACGTGAGAAAGGCGCATGACAGCAAGCGGACGGTCGGCAAGCGGCGCGCCGGTGCAGGGGGGTGGCGGACCGTCGAGCTTCCTGCTCCACGCGCCGTTCGCCGTCACCGGCGACCAGCCCGCGGCGGTCGATGCGCTGTGCGCCGGTTTCGGGCGCGGGGAGCGGTTCCAGATCCTGGAGGGCGTCACGGGGTCCGGCAAGACGTTCACGATAGCGAACGTCTTGGCGCGCACGGGGAAGCCGGCACTGGTCGTTTCGCACAACAAGACCCTCGCCGCGCAACTGTTCGGCGAGTTCAAGGAGTTCTTCCCGCGGAACGCGGTGGAGTACTTCGTCAGCTACTACGACTACTACCAGCCCGAGGCATACATTCCGCAGACGGATACCTACATCGAGAAAGACTCGTCGATCAACAAGGAGATCGAACGGCTGCGTCTTTCGGCCACCAACTCGCTCCTGTCGCGCGATGACGTGATCGTCGTGGCATCGGTGTCGAGCATCTACGGTCTCGGCTCGCCGTCCGACTACATGGGCATGCTGGTGCGGTTGGAGCGGGGAATGGAGCAGGATCGCGACGAGATGCTGTACCGGCTGGTCGACATCCAGTACGAGCGGAACGACTATCAGCCCGAGCCGGGAACGTTCCGCGTGCGGGGGGATACCGTGGACGTCTTTCCCTCCTATTCCACGCAGGGGATCCGAATCGACTTCTTCGGAAACGAAGTCGAGCGTCTGCGACTGTTCGACGTCGTGTCGGGGAAGACGGATCGCGAGACGGAGCATGTCGTCATCTCCCCCGCCAAGCACTTCGTCTTGCCCAAGGACAAGATCGAACCCGCCTGCGACCGCATTCGCGCGGAGCTTGCGGAGCGTGTGCGCTGGTTCGAGAGCCAGGGCAAGCTGCTGGAGGCGCAGCGGTTGAGCATGCGTACGCGCTACGACCTGGAGATGCTCAAGGAGATCGGCTACTGCGCGGGCATCGAGAATTACTCCCGCCACCTGGCGGGGCGCGGCGCGGGCGAACCGCCGGACTGCTTGATCGACTACTTCCCGAAGGGGTTCGTGACGATCATCGACGAGTCCCATGTGACGATCCCGCAGTTGCGGGGCATGTACAACGGAGACCAGGCGCGCAAGAGCGTGCTTGTGGAACACGGGTTCCGTCTGCCTTCGGCGAAGGACAACCGCCCGCTGAACTTCGACGAGTTCCTGACTCGCGCTGGGAACATTGTGTTCGTCACGGCCACGCCGGGGTCTTTCGAGCGGCAGGTTTCGCCGCCGCCGATCCGGCAGATCATACGGCCGACGGGGCTGGTCGACCCGCCCGTCGAGGTGCGGCCGCTCGGGAACCAGATCGACGACCTGATCGAGGAAGTGCGGCGCGAGGCCGAAAAGGGCGAACGCGTGCTCGTGACGACGCTGACCAAACGCACGGCCGAGGATCTGTCCGACTACCTGCGCTCGGCGGGTTTGAGGGTGGAGTACCTGCATTCCGAGATCGACGTGATCGAGCGGGTCGAGATCCTGCGGCGCCTGCGGTTGGGGGAGTTCGACTGCCTGGTTGGAATCAACCTGCTGCGCGAGGGGCTGGACCTGCCCGAGGTCTCGCTGGTGGCGATCCTCGACGCCGACAAGGAAGGGTTCCTGCGATCCGAGACCGCGCTGATCCAGACCGCGGGCCGCACGGCGCGCCACGTGAACGGTCGGGTGATCCTCTATGCGGACCGGGTGACCGATTCGATGCGGCGCATGCTGGCGGTGACCGAGGAACGTCGCACCGCTCAACTGGCTTACAACCGCGAGCACGGCATCACGCCGGTCGGCATCCGCAAGGCCGTGCGCGAGGCGCTGGTGACGCGCGAGCCGGCGGCCGGCGCTGACCGGGCGGTCCTGCGCGAAAGCGGTGTGGACTACGACGTGAACGAAGTGATAAGATCCCTTCAACAGGAAATGCTCGATGCCGCGCAGGCGCTGGAGTACGAGCGGGCCGCGGGGCTCAGGGACGAGATTCGCGAGCTCAAGGCAGCGGCGGGTCTGGCGACGGGGGACGGCCGGGGAACCGGCGGAGGCCGGCGCAAAGGGCGGCGGAACGGGAGATAGGCGAGATGATTTTGATTGTGGATGACGACGTGATGATCGTCGAGGTGCTGCGTAAGTGGCTCGAACGGGATGGTCAGCAGGTTGAGGTCTGCTTCAACGGCAAGGACGCGTACGACTGCGTCAAGGACCCGCGGTGCCGATGCGTCGTTCTGGATGTCAACATGCCGGTTCTCAACGGCATTCAGTTGCTTCTGCTGATGCAGGCCGAGGGCATCAGGACCCCGGTCGTCCTGATGGCCGGCTTCAAGGATTTCGATGAGCAGGAGATGGGCCAGTTCACGAACGTGGTCCGCTTCTTCCAGAAGCCCTTTTCGATGGAGGAGATGGTGGCCGCCGTACGGGACGCGTTGCGACCTTGACATTCGACGGTCTTCCATGCCAGAATCTATGCTTTGGATGATGAAGGGCGCATGGCGCGGGTGCAGCCCGGGGCGTGCCGAAGGTCAGGTGAAGTTCAGGGAGCGGTGAAACGGTTATGTCTCAGCATTCCAGTTTGAAGTCTGCCAGCAAGATTGCGAAGAAGCGCAACGTTCTGAAGCGTTTCGAGCGCGTGGACCTGCTCAAGGCGCGCGGCAAGTGGAAGGACGGCGATCGGGGCTTGGGCTTGCCCAAGACCAAGACGCTGGTCTGATCGGGCGCCGACGCAAGCCGGAAGCGGGCGCACTGGATCACATGCTTTGGAGGTGCGGCGATGGCTTCTCGGTTTTTCCTCTTCTCGGTGATTATGGTCCTGGCGTCGTGCCGCTTGCACGCGCAGGAAGATGCCGTTCTCACGGTGGCCGAGAGCAAGCTCTACCTCGAGCCGCGCGAGACGGCGGTGGCCGTGGGCGTCGTGCCGGCGCATGAGGCGGTCATTCTAACCGGCCGGCGCGAGGGCGCGTGGATCGAGGTGCGCGTGCCCGGGTCCGTGTCCACCTGGATTTACGGGGACCTCCTGCGCGACGGAGAAGTGCTGGCGCCGAAGGTCTTGCTCCGTACGGGACCGGGGCTCTCGCATCCGGGCGTTTACGAGGTCGAGCGTGGGCGCCGTCTTCGTGTGCTGGGCTCCGAAGGGGACTGGGTCCGCGTCTCGCCTCCGCCTCAGGCCGGTCTCTGGGTGCCGGCGAGCGCCGTGGGCCGGGATGGCGCGCCGTCACGCGCCGCGGACCCGCCGCCCGCGGCGACGGCGCGGCCTGAGATCCCCGCCGCGTCTCCGGCGTTGGCCGCCACCGTGGCGTCGTTGCCAACGCCGCGGATCCCGCCTGCGCCGCCGCCGGTCGCTGCGCCGGCAATCTCTCCAGTTCGCGCCGGTTCGCTGACTCCTTCAGACCCCGCGGTGCGGCGCATGACCGTGCGTCCCGCGGTGCCGTCGATGCCGCCTGCCAGGGCGTCCGCGCCGCCTGAGGCGGCGGCTCCCGTGCGGCAGCTTGTGCCGCGTCCCGCGTTTCCCTCCGCGCAAGACGTAGTGACTTTCTCCGGCGTGTTGCGTCCGGCCGGCGTGATTGGAACGCCGGGCAAAGCGCGGCTGCGCCTTGTGCGGAAGGACAGCCGGGGACAGGCGCTGACCGTCTGCTACGTGCGAGGCGACGGCGCGGAGGCGGATCGCTTCATTGGTCAGGACGTCGTCATCTCGGGTACGGTGGTGCAGGCGCCCGGCGCCAGATATCCGCTCATCGATGTCGATAGCGTCGTGCCGGGATATTGAGCACGCCCTTGATGCGGGGCGGGGCGGGGGGCGTCACGGCCTCCTCTTGTTGACCCGAACGTCAGGCCAGCAACGCGAGACGGGCCTGCTCCAGATACGTGTCGATCGTGCCGTCCACGACGTAGTCTCCCACCACGACCTTGATCCCGCCCAGGAGTTCGGTGTCGATCTTGACGAGCAGGTGCACCTCCCGTCCGATGGCCTTGCCGATCGCATCCTCCAGACGCGTGACCGTTTCGTCAGGCAGCGGCACGGCGCTGACGACGAGTCCCGACGCCTTGCTGTCGGCAGCCGCGGCAGCCGACAGGAACGTCTCGGAGACGGCATCGAACGTATCGAGCGCGCCGAGTCGCAGAAGGAGGTCCATGAAGCCCAGCGTCACCGGGCCGATGCGGTTCGCGAGCAGCTCGTCGAGGGCGGCGCGCTTGCCTGCGTCGGTAACGGAGGGGTCGCGGAGGAAACCGAGTAGCCGGGGCTGTTTGGAGATCAGATCGCGTACGGCCAGCAGGTCCTGCTCGGTCTGAGGCACGGCGTCTTCGGCCTGGGCCAGTGTCAGGAGCGCGTCCGCGAATCGGGCGGCTCTATCGGTCCTTGCGGCCATGGGACTCCTTCAGGCGATCGACGAACTCCTCGGCCAGGGCGAGATGCCGGTCTTCGTCAAGGCTCTCGCGTATGACCTGGCGCGAGACGCGCACCGCGAGGTTCGCGACGGTGCTCTTGAGCTCGTCGAGGCTGCGCCGCACCTCGCGGTCGATCTCGCGCCGCGCGTCCTGCACGGCCACGTTCGTCTCGGCGCGGGCGCGTTCCGCGGCCTCGTGGCGCATGGATTCCGCGAGCCGGTGGCCCTCGGCGATGACGCGACCGACCTCCTCACGCGCCTCCTTGAGCCTGTCATCGTTCGCGGCCAGCATCTTCTCGGCCTCCAGGCGGGCCTTGTCGGCCTGCTCGATCGCCGAACGGATGCGATTCTCGCGCTCGGAGAGCATGCGGTTCATGGGACGGAACGCGAAGCGGGCCAGCATGGCCATCAGCGTCAAGAACGTGATGACCGTCCAGAAGAACAGACCTGCGTCAAATTCGCCCATGTGCAATCCTCATCCGCGAGAGGCGTTGTCCGCGAGCGGCTCTCAGTGGCCGACATCGCTCACGGGAATGGCCGCGCCGGCCGCGTCGGCGGCGTGCGCGGTTTCGGACGTTGTCTTGCCCTTGCCCATCAGCATGATGGCCACAAGCAGCGCATACAGGCACAGCGCCTCGATGAACGCAATGCCCAGAATCATCAGCTTCTGGATCTGCGGTATCGCCTCGGGCTGCCGGGCGGCCGCCTCGACGCTCTTCCCAGCCAGGATGCCGATACCGATGCCAGTGCCCAGCGCCGCGATGCCGATCGCAAGCCCCGCCGCCAGCCATGCGAATCCTTCCGGTCCCATATCAACCTTCCTTGTCCTGTTACGCTAGTGCGCTTCGAGCGCCTCTCTGATATACAAACCCGAGAGCAATGTAAAGATAAAGGCCTGGATGAAGCAGACGAAGATCTCGAACGCGCTGACGACCAGGGCGCCGAAGAAGGGCAGCGGCTTAAAGAACCAGGCGACCGTCGCGGTCAATCCCGCAAAGACCAGGATCAGCGCGTGCCCGACGAGCATATTGGCGAACAGACGGACTGCGAGCGATACGGGTCTGGCAAGCCAACTGAGCAGCTCGATGGGAATCAGCAGGACCCCGAGCCACCAGGGCACGCCGGACGGCATGAACTGCTTCAGGAACCCGCCGAGACCGTGCGCGCGGATGCCGATGAAAATCGTGACCCCGAATACGGTCAGGGCCAACGCGCCGGTTACGTTCAGGTTGGCCGTCATGGCCTTGACGTAACTGGGCAGCGGCAGCATGCCGACAAAGCCGGAGAGCAGGATGAAGAAAAACAGCGTCATGAGGAACGGCGCCCAGGCGCGTCCTCGGTCGCCCAGATTCTCGCGCACGATCGAAATCTGCACGAATTCGCCGATGGCATCGAACAGGCCGCGGAACGTTCCGCGGGGAACCAGATCCTGTCCGCGGAACGCCGCGAAAAGCACGGCGAAGGTCAGGGCCGCGGAAGCCCACAGGATCAACACCTCGTTTGTAACGCTCCAGTCCACGCCGAGGAATGTCGGCAGCCGGAACAGAACGCGTCTTGGAATCTCATGCATGACGGTATCGCAGCCTGCTTGACGCGCCGGTCTCCCGCGTTCGGCTCCATGCCGAACGATAACGCTCGCAGATCATCCGACTTGCAGGCAATTCCGTCAAGTCCGAAGGCTTTGACAGGATCATGTACGAAGGTCCGTCCGACGCATGACCCGACATCCGTTAAGGATTTGACACATGGCTTCACGCCCGCTAACCTCTGCCGCTATGAATAGCAAGGGGGTCATACCGCCGTCGGTTGTGCGCCGGATGACGAAGTACCTGGCGTGCGTTCAGGAATTGCATGCCCAGGGGGATGCGTGGGTTTCCTCGTCCGAGCTCGCGGAGTCGCTCGGGCTGACGAGTTCAACCGTTCGCCAGGACCTCTCTCACCTCGAATTCTGCGGAACCAGCAAGCGCGGATACGAGGTCGAGGGTCTTGTGGCGGTTCTCAACCACGCGCTCGGCGGCGACCTGACATGGGAGACGGTGGTGGTCGGCGCCGGCAATCTCGGTCGCGCGCTGGCGCTGCACGAAGACTTCAGCCGCCGCGGTTTCCGGATCGTCGGGATCTTCGACAACGACAAGCGCAAGATTGGAACCAGGGTGGGTGAACTAACCGTCCGGGGGCTCCGCGAACTGCCCGCCACGATTGGCGCGCAGGGCGTCCAGATTGGCGTCATCGCCGTGCCGGCCCCGGCCGCCCAACAGGTGGCGGACATTCTGATTGCCTCAAGCATCAAAGGCCTGCTCAACATGGCCCTGACCCACATCGTCGCTCCGGCGCGGGTCTCCGTGGTGGACGCACGCATCATGGCCAGCCTTCTTGAGCTTTCCTTCGCCATCAAGACGCGCGATGGCGGCACGGCCTGAAGGATCGGTCGGGGCCGCCGCGGTCGGCTGCGTGGCCCGCGCAATAGTCTTGCCTTCCGGCGCGTTCGATGGCAGCATCTTCGCGACTTCTCTAACCGCGAACGGACGGGGTGTTTCATGACCAAAGCGATGCACCGTGCAACAATAGACGGCGTTCTGGCGTCAGTTCTCGGGCTGACCGCGCTGACCGTGTACCTCGCGACCGCGGGGGATGGGCCGTTTCCGGGGCAACCGGCGGCGCTGATTGCCGCGCACCTGGACGCGATTCCGCGGCTGACTCCGAACTTCCCCGTGTGGAATGCGGCCGGCGCCGTGTTGAAGGCGCTGCCCGTTGGCGGCCTGGCGTGGCGGTTCAACGCATTCAGCGCTGTCTGTGGCGCGCTATCCGTCTCCCTCTTCTTCCTGGTCGCGGTGCACTGGTTGCAGTTGATGCTTGTCACGGCGAAGGAAGACGCCGCGTGGCACCGCGTCGGCACGCGGCTGGCGGCGCTGTGCGGCAGCTTCTACCTGCTCTTCGCCGCGCCGTTCTGGACCGTCTCCAACCGCGCGCATATCCTCTCGTTGGACAGCCTGTTGCTGCTTGCGGCGGCAGGCCTGCTGATCCGCTACGTTCAGACCGGCCGCCTGCGCTGGCTTTGCGCGCTGGCGCTGTGGTATGGAGTCGGCATGGCGCAGTCCGTGGCCTTCATCGCCTTTGCGCCTCTGGTGGTCGGCTATACGCTCGTGATTATGTGGCGCAACGGCGACCTGCGCCCGGTCCGGGCGGCGGCCGCGGCGGCGTGCGCGCTGGTCGGGTTGAGTGTCTACCTGCTCGCCGCATGGAACTTCCATGGCTCGGCGGGGTATGTGCATCGCGAATACCAGGGGTTCTGGTGGATCCTGTGGTACATGTGGCGGGATCAGTATTTCATGCTCTCGCGCAGCCTGCCGCGCGTGGGCTGGCTTGTGATCGTGGTGCTGACGATTGTGCCCTGGGTGACGAGTCTTTTCATTGCCCGCCGCTCCCTCAACCAGCGCGAGGACTGGTCGTTCGTGCTGCTGCACCTGATCCTGTTCGCCGTCGTCACGGGCGCGCTGTTCAACCTGAAGTTCGCTGCCTGGCGCGTCCTGGGACCGAGCCAGATCCGCACGACCCCGTACCTGCTCAACGCGGCGGTGTTTGCCTACGTGGTGGCTTACGGCTTCCTCCTTCCGCGGTTGATCCGCCCGGCGGCCCCCGAGACACCGTCCGAGCGGTGGTCCCTGTGGGCGCTGTGCGCGCTGACGCCGACCGCCGCGCTGGCGGCGGTGCTGGTCTCCCCGTGGCTGAATCTTGCCGAATGCGACGCCCGCCAGGCCGAGCCGATCAATGCCTATGCCCGTGAGATCGTCCGCGCGCTCGACGGTCGGGAGTGGCTGGTGACCGACGGACTGCTGGACAGTCACCTGCTCGTGGCGGCGCACGACGCCGGAGTGCGACTGCGCACTCTGGACCTGGGCGCCGGGCACAACCGTGTCTACATGCGGCACATCGCGGACAGCTTCGAGGGCCCGCGCTACAAGAACCTTGCGCAGATCGGCATGCTTCCCTTTCTGGAGTACTGGATCGAGCAGACGCCGGACATCGAAGCGCGCCTGGCCATGGCCGTCAGCCCGGACATCTGGCTGGGGGCAGGTTTGCGGTACGTGCCGCACGGCGGCGTGTTCTTTGCGGTTCGCGACGCGGCCGCCGTCGACCCGGACGCACTGACCGCGCAGCAAGCCGCGTTCATAGAGTGGGCGAAGGGGCTGCCCGCGTCCGCCACACTGGCCAACCCCCTGTGCCGCGAGCTGCTGGCGCACGTACGCCGACAGATCGGCATGGTGGTCAACAACCAGGGCGTGTTGCTCGAGGACCTGGGGAGGCCCGAGCTGGCGGCGGCGGCCTACCGCACCGCGCGCCAGATCGACGAGGCCAACCTCAGCGCATTGCTGAACCTCCACAACCTGGCCGGCACGGGGCTGCGCATGGAGGACGCCGGGCGCATCCGCGCCGAGGTGGAAGAGCTGGTGGCGACGGCCGAACGCCGCTACCGGATGTGGTCGCTGTCGCGCTTCTACGGCTACGTACGCATCCCGCAGTCCTTCGCGTCCGTCGGCTGGATGTGGGCCATGTCGGGGCAGCCCACAATGGCCGTGCGGGGCCTGAAGCGCGCGCTTGAAGCCTGGCCGGGTGAAGTGGGCGACGAGATCAAGGCCGCGCTGGCGGGCATCTACCTTGCCCAGGACATGCCCGCCGAGGGCGAGGCGCTGCTCGACGAAATGCTGACGCGCAATCCCAACGACACACGGGCGCTGGTTGGCAAAGCCCGGATCGCGATGCGGCGGCGGGACGTGGACGCGGCCCGCGCATTGCTCGAACGCGCCCAGCAACAGACCGAGGTCAACCGCACCGAGCTGTCCGGCGAATGGGCGGCGCTGTACGCCACCGCGGGCGATCTCGCCCAGGCGCGGATCGTGCTCCAGAACGCCGTGGACCTGGACCCGACCCGCTTCCGCGAATGGGCCATGCTGGCCTCGGTGCTCCTGGCGCAGAAGGACCGCGAGGCGCTGGACGGGGTCGTTCAAGAGTTGCGCGCCATCAGCGGCGGCGAGGCGGTTCTCTACGGACTGCTGGCCCGCATTGCCCTGTTGGACAGGGACCAGATCGCGGCCCGCGATCACCTCGAACGCGCCATCCGCATGCGGCAGGACGATATCCCCCTGCGTGAACTCCTCGTGGGGCTTGACCTCTCGGAGCGCCGGGAGGAGGACGCCCGCATCCATTCCCGGGAGCTGCTGGTCATGGACCCGCGCAATGCCTGGGGGCACTACGTGATCGGCTCGGTTCAGTTGAACCGCGGGGAGCACGACCTGGCCGAGGATTCGCTGCGCAAGTCTCTCGAAGCGGCCCGCTTGCCGCAGGCACTGAACGATCTCGCCTGGCTGCTGCTCGATGTGCACGGACGCGCGGAGGAGGCCGAGAAGCTGGCCCGCGAGGCCGCGGAGCGCGCCCCGGAGATGCACCAGGCGTGGGACACCCTGGGCATGGCGCTAATGCGCCAGAACCGCTTGAAGGAAGCCGACGAGGCGCTGGCGCGAGCCGTGGCGCTGACGCGCACCGAGCCCGCGGTCTACCTGAACGTTGCGGAGCTCTTCCTGCTGAAGGGCGAGGTGGAGAGGGCCGATGCCGTGCTCAAGACGATCGAAGACCAGGCGGACAAGCTGCCTGACGCGATACGGACGCGGCTTGGCGAACTGCGCGCTCGCACCGATGCCGGCGCACGGAAGGAACCGACCGGACGATGATCGAGACGATCGAGCAGGCGCGCGAAGCGTTGGAGCGGCATGGCCAGGGCCATGTGGTGAAGTGCTGGGAGACGCTGGACGCCGCGGGCCGCGCGGGACTTCTGCGGCAGGTGGCGGGGTTGGACTTTCCTGCCATCGCACGCATGCGCGAGATGCTGGATCCGCGGCGGACGGGCGACGCGCCGGACGCGGGGCTCGAGCCCGCGCCGGTTGTCGATCCCGCCACGATGGACACGGCGGCGGCCCGCGCCGAAGGCGAATCGGCCCTGCGACGCGGCCACATCGGGGTGATTCTGGTCGCGGGCGGGCAGGGCTCGCGCCTGGGTTTCGAGGGCCCCAAGGGCGCGTATTCCATCGGCCCCGTCAGCGGCGCCTCGTTGTTCGAGATTCACGCCCGCAAGATCCTGGGACTGGAGCGCAAGTTCGGAACGCGCATTCCGTTCTACATCATGACCAGCGAGGCCAATGACGGCCCGACCCGCGAGTTCTTCTCCGGGCACGCCTTCTTCGGTCTCGATCCCGACCGTGTGCTGTTCTTTGCGCAGGGCATGTGGCCGGCGTTGCGGGAAGACGGCCGCCTTGTTATGGAGCGGCCGGACCACCTGTTCATGAGCCCCGACGGCCACGGCGGCACACTGACGGCCCTGCGCGACAGCGGCATGCTGGACGACATGACCCGGCGCGGATTGGAGGCGCTCTTCTACTTTCAGGTCGACAATCCGCTGGTCGAAATCGCGGATCCGGTCTTTGTCGGCCTGCATCGGCTCCACCGTTCGGACATCTCGGTGAAGGTCTGCGCCAAGCGCGACCCCGGGGAGGGTCTCGGCGTTGTGGCGTTGCGCGGCGGCCTGCCGACCGTCGTCGAGTACATCGATCTGCCGGAGGACCTGAAGAACGCGCGCAATCCCGGCGGCAGCCTGCGTTTTCTCTACGGGAGTGTGGCCATCCACGTCTTCTCGCTGCCATTTCTGAAGAAGGAGGCCAACCGCGCCCTGCCGCTGCACATCGCCCACAAGAAGGTGCCGACGTGCGACGACGCGGGGCGCCCCGTGACGCCGGACCGGCCGAATGCGTACAAGTTCGAGAAGTTCATCTTCGACGTGCTGCCCGACGCCACTCGGACTCTGAACGTGGTGTTCGCGCGGGAGAACGAATTCTCGCCGGTGAAGAACGCGGCGGGCGAAGACTCCCCGGCCACCTGCCGGCGCGACATGATCCGCAAGGCGGCAGCCTGGCTGATTGCGTGCGGGGTGGAGGTTCCGTTGGACGAGGGGGGGATGCCGCGGCACAAGATCGAGATCGACCACGCGGTCGCGGTGCGTCCGGAGGATCTGCGCGCGAGTCTTCCTCCGGGGTTCAAGGTGGATCGGGACGTGCTGATTTCCTGTCAGACCATGTAGCGGCGATCCATCGGGAATGCATTTTCGACGACGCGGAGGGCGTGAACCCCGGTCCGCGGGCCGCCGATGACCTCGACCACATCGAACCGGAACGGCATGCGACGCCGTTCGATGCGTTTCATGTACCGTATGGCGGCCCGGCACAGCGCCCGGCGCTTCCCGCGGTCGACGGCCGAGAGCGGGCGGCCGTAGGTCTCGTTGCGGCGCGTCTTGACCTCAACGAACACCAGTACGCCGTCGCGTTCGGCCACCAGATCCAGTTCGTCCCGGCGCCCGACGCGGACGCGACGGCCGAGGATGGCGTATCCCCGCTCGGCAAGCGCACTGGCCGCGACGCCTTCGCCCCACAGACCGGTCGAGAGATTCGAGACGGCGTCCCCGGCGCGTTTGCGCCGCCAGGGCCATCGGATGCCGCGCAACCATCGGAAAGCCCGGTGCATCGTGGTCTCCTCCCGCGTTCGGTTTCTTATCCGCGATTGGCCTCCGCCTCCCTGACAGGGGCGAAAGAGCGCCGGTGTTCGGAGCAGGGGCCATACTCGTACAGCGCCAGCAAGTGCTCCCGCGTGCCGTAGCCCTTGTGGCGGGCGAAACCATAGTGCGGATGGCGCCCGTCCAGCTCTCGCATGTGCGCATCGCGGATGACCTTGGCCATGACGCTGGCCGCGGCGATCGTGAGGCTCAGCCCATCCCCGCCCACGTAGGCGACCGAAGGGGCCGGCAAGTCCTTTACGGGAAGACCGTCAACGATGATGGCTTCCGGCGGCGCATGGAGTCGGGCCGTGGCGCGAGCCATGGCCAGGTGCGTGGCGCGCAGGATGTTGATGCGGTCGATCACCTCGGCCCCGACAAGCGCGATGCCGATCTCGACATGCGGATTGCCCGTCAGCAGCGCGGCGAATGCCTCCCGCTGACGCTCGCTGAGCAGCTTGGAGTCGGTCAGACCGGCCAGCAGGCCGTGTTCTTCCGCAAGCGCCCAGTCGGGGTCGAAGACAACGGCGGCCGCCGCGACAGGGCCGGCCAGAGGGCCGCGGCCGGCTTCATCCAGACCCGCCAGTCGGCGGATGCCCCGGTTCCAGTACTCGCGTTCAATAGTCAGCACGCCGCGCCGAGAGCTTTCGGAATGCGATCAGCTTCGGTTCTTGCTGCGCAGACGCGACTTCTTGCCGATGCGATGGCGCAGGAAGTACAGCTTGGCGCGCCGAACGTGCGAGGAACGCTCCACGACGATCTTGCTCAGGAAAGGCGAATGGACGGGGAAGACGCGCTCGACGCCGACGCCGTACGATAGGCGGCGCACCGTGAAGGTCTCCGTCGATCCGCCGCCGTCGCGTGCGATCACCGTGCCCTTGTACAACTGAATGCGTTCCTTGTCGCCTTCGCGAATTCTTACATGGACCTCGACCAGGTCGCCTACGCGAAATGGCGGGATCTCTGTCTTGGATTCGCCCTCTTTGTTGATCTTCTCGATAACACTCGCAACCATTTTCCCGTCCTCCCGAGTCCACTACGTCTTGTCGCTTGCGTCGCTGTCCGCCTGGCCTGTCTTTTCCAACAAATCGGGCCGCCGGCTGCGAGTTCGCAGCTCGGCCTTCTCCCGTCGCCACCTTTCGATGGACGCATGGTCGCCGGATCTCAGAACTTCCGGCACTTTCATTCCCCGAAACTCCGGTGGCCGCGTGTAGTGGGGGTACTCCAGCAACCCCCGGCTGAACGACTCGTCCTCCGTCGCTTCTTGTCCGCCGCCCAGTACGCCGGGCAGCAGGCGCGTCACTGCGTCCAGTACCACGGCTGCGGCCAGCACTCCGTTCGTCAAAATGTAATCGCCGATCGAAATCTCGTCCGTCACCAGCCCTTCGCGCACACGCTCGTCGACGCCCTCGTAATGTCCGCACACGAACACCAAGTGGCGCTCCCGCGCCAGCTCCCGCGCCACGGCCTGGCTGAACGGCCGCCCTGCGGCGACATCAGCACCACCCGCGCCCGCGGCGTGCGAACCGCCTCGACCGCCTCGAAGAGCGGCTCCGGCTTCATCACCATCCCCGGGCCGCCGCCATAGGGCCGGTCGTCCGTCGTGCGGTGCGCGTCATGGGTGAAGTTGCGCAGGTTGATCAATCGCACCCGCACCGCGCCCCGTTCCGCCGCCAGCTTCAGCATGCTTTCGTCAAGAAAGCCTCTGAGCATGTCGGGGAAGATGGTGATCACATCGACCGTGATCGGCTCTACCATGACGGCGCCGTCTTCAAACCTCGGTCGCAACCGGAACGGGATCTTCGGACGTCGCTGCCATCGCCACCGCTTCCGGAGGGAGTTTGCGCGCCTGCTTCACCAAGTTGCGTACCGTGTCGCTCACCTCGGCGCCGCATCCCGTCCAATAGTCGATCCGGTCGAGCTTCAGGCGAAAGTTCACGCCTTGCCTCTTGGGATCGTACCAACCCAGGTTCTCCACATTGCGCCCGTCCCGGGGGGACCGTGAATCGGCTGCCACCACCCGGTAGCAGACGTCGTTCTTGCATCCGGTCCTGGTCATTCGGATCTTTACTGCCATACCAGCTCCTCAGGGGGCGACGGCAACCTTCCACTTTCGTGCCTGTTCGCCGCTAGTCCAAATTGGGCGGCGTTTGTCTCAACCTCCGCCCGGTCGTCCCTGCCGCGCACCAAGGCGCAGCTCACAAAGCCGCACATCATGTCAGGTGTTTCAGACTTTTGCAAGTCCGAATACAGTCCGAATACGAGTCCGAAATACGCGGGCGTCAAGCAGTGCTTGCGACAGGCCGTCAAAGATGGCAAGATACCGACCTTGGCATGAATCCACTGTGGACGAAGATTCTCATCCTGGCCGTCGTTGCGAGCGCGGCGGCGATCGCTCTGCTGGCGCGCGGCTTGGCGGGATTGCGCCGCGAGCGCAAGGCCCTGCTGCAGCAGAAGGATGTTGTCTTCCACTTCGTCCACGACGTGGGAGAGGTTTTCGCCGAGACGGATACGGTTGACCTGTCCGGGTTGCTGCGGCGGGTGCTTTCCTACGCGCTGCGCACGACCAAGGCCGGCGCGGGGGCTTTGTACGTCGCGGGCGAGGACGGCGACACGATGCGCGTCGGGGCCATGGCCGGCATTTTCCCTCCCATCGTCGGGGGCCTGGGCGAGGGCATAGGGAATGCCTTCAGCAAGGTGGGCTACGTGGAGAAGCTCGTCCGTGAGCAGCCGGCGCGCGTGGGCGAGGGGCTCGTGGGCGATGTCATGGCGCGGGGCATGCCGATCCTGATCGAGGACGCCGAGATGGACAACCGCGTCCCCGTCTTCACGGAGGACTTCCTGCGCGTGCATTCCATGCTGCTGGCGCCGCTTCGGTTCCGCCGTGAAGTGCTGGGCGTCATGGTGGTCGTCAACCGCATCGACGGCAACCCCTTTACGCAATCGGATCTTGGTCTGCTACAGGCGTTGATCGACCAGGCGGCTGTTTCGATTCACTACGCGCGGGTCAGTGTGCTGCTGGACGAGAAGCGGCGCATGGACCACGATCTGGACGTGGCCCGACAGATCCAGACATCCCTGTTGCCCAAGAAGCTTCCCCAGTTTTCGGGGGTGGAAATCAGCGCGTTCAGCATTCCGGCGCTTGAAATCGGCGGAGACTTCTTCGACGTGATCCGCATCGATGAAGACCATGTGGGCATGGCCGTGGCGGACGTGTCCGGCAAGGGCATCGCGAGCGCCATCATGATGTCCGTCTGCCGCGGCGTGCTGCGGACCGAAGCGCGCAGCTCGCTCAGCCCCGCCGAGGTGCTCTGTTCGGTGAACCGGACGTTGAGCGAGGATGTGACCGAGGACATGTTCGTGAGCATGCTGTACATGGTATTGAACGTGCGGACGCTGCAATTGCGCGTGGCCCGGGCCGGACACACCGAGCCGATCGTGCACCCGGGGTACGTGGGGGGCGCCCGCACGATCGAGTCGCGCGGGATGGCCGTGGGGCTCGCGGAGCCGGAGATGTTCGATCAGGCCATGGAAGAGCGGACCTTGACCCTGCAGCCGGGCGATACGATCGTGGCCTATACCGACGGGGTGACGGAGGCCAACGACGAAGCCGGTCGCGAGTGGGGTTTGTTGAATCTGGTGCAGACGATCGAGATCGCGGTGGTGCAGAACGAAACGGCCGCGCAGGTCGTAAGCGAGGTGCGGACCCAGTTGACGCAGTTTGCGGGTGACCGGCCGCCGTATGACGACATGACACTGGTGGTTATTCAGATCAAGAAAGACATAAAGAGGTTGGATGAAGGGCAAACGCAAACATGAAGACGTGCCGGAGGCATCTCCGGATCGGCAGCAGAAGGCAGACGGGCGGCAGGGCGAGGGCGGCGAGGCGGCGATCGCCGCCAACACGACGCCTGAGGCCGGGACCGTTGGCGAGGCGGGCGGCCTCGTCGTGGAGACGGAGGTCGAACGGCTTCGGGCGGCTCTCGCGGCCATGGAGAACCGTTGCGTGCGGCTGCAAGCGGATTTTTCCAACCACAGAACTCGCACGCTCAAGGAGCGCGATGATGTCTGGCGTCGAGCCCATGCGGAGCTGATCGAAGAACTCCTGCCCGCGCTTGACCACATGGACCTTGCACTGGATGCCGCGGCCGCGAGGCCCGACGGAAAGAGCTTCCAGGAGGGCTTTCGTATCGTTCGCGACCAACTGGCGGCGGCACTGGGCAAGTTCGGCCTTGCGGGCTTCGATGTCGTGGGCGAGGAATTTGACCACAACCGGCATGAGGCGATTGCGCACACGCCCTCGCAGGAAGTCGAGGAGAACCGCGTGCTGGCTCAGACGCGCAAGGGCTACCTGCTGGGCGAGCGGTTGCTTCGCCCCGCGCAGGTCGTGGTGTCCAGCGGACCGGCGGATGCCTCGGCGGGGCAGCCTGCGATGGAAGGGGAGGGTTGATCGGTGGCCACGAAACAGGACTACTACGAACTGCTGGGGGTCGAGCGTAGCGCGTCGCCGGAAGACATCAAGCGGTCGTACCGCAAACTCGCCATGAAGTATCATCCCGACAAGAACCAGGGTGCGGCGGAGTCCGAGAAGAAGTTCAAGGAGATCTCGGAGGCTTACGAGGTGCTCAGCGACGCCGGGAAGCGTCAGCAGTACGACCAGTTCGGACATGACGGTCTACGTTCCTCGTTCGGGCCGGGCGGCTTCGACTTCTCGAGGGACTTTACGCATGGCGCGGACCTGCAGGATATCCTGTCGAGCATGTTCGGCGACGGCGGCGGCATCTTCGACCAATTCTTCGGTGCGGGCGGGGGCGGGCGGAGGCAGAGCCGATCGGGACCGCAGCGCGGCGCGGACCTGCGGTTCGATCTGGAAATCGACCTCGAAGAGGCGGTGTTCGGTTCCGAGCGGGAGGTGACGCTGCCTATTGCGACGGAGTGCGAGACGTGCCACGGGAGTGGCGTGGCGGCCGGCAGCAACCGCGAGACATGCCAGCAGTGCGGCGGCAAGGGGCAGGTGATCTCGGGAGGGGGTTTCTTCCAGGTCCGACAGACATGCCCCGTCTGCGGCGGGGAAGGATCGATCGTCCGCCGGCCTTGCCAGACCTGCCAGGGAGCGGGGCGCGTCAAGACGCGTCGCCGGCTGACGCTGCGCATTCCGAAGGGCGCCGAAACCGGGCTGAGGCTGCGGCTGCCGGGCAAGGGGGAGGACGGTGGGCGCGGCGGTCCGCCGGGCGATCTCTACGTCATTGTGCACGTGCGCAAGCACGAGCTGTTCGAGAGGCGCGGTGACGACTTGGTGTGCGAGATTCCGATCCCGTTCGACATCGCGGCGTTGGGCGGCGATGTGCGCATCCCCACGGTGGACGGCTACGCGAAATTGCGGATCGCCCCGGGAACCGCGTCGGGAAAGGTGTACCGGCTGCGCGGCAAGGGCGTCGACAACGTGGAAGGCTACGGACATGGCGATTTGCACGTGCGGGTCGTCGCGGAAGTGCCCGCGCGGCTTACGAGCGCCCAGAAAAAAATCTTCCGGGAGTTTGCCGCGCAGGGGGTGGATGAGAACTACCCCCAGGTGCTGGAGGCGCGCAAGAAGATGGAAGCGTTTTTCGAGCGTCGGGACGCGATCAAGAAGTGACGCGCGCGAGGCGGCCGGTCACGGACAGGGAAGGCGGCGCATGATGCATCGGGTCTTCGTCGAGCCGGCAGGGTGGGGGGCCGATGGAGTGGACGTTCCGTCCGGCGAGGCGCATCATCTGACGGGCGTGCTGCGGCTGACATCGGGGGCCGAAGTGGTGGCGTTCGATGGGGAGGGCCGGGAGGCTGCCGGACGCCTGATCGTGCTGGGCAGGCAGTGCCGGGTGCGGATCGGTCCGCCGCGCATGGTGGCCCCGCCCGTGCCGGCGCATGTGCTCTTCCAGGCATTGCCCAAGGGCAGCCTCATGGACCTGATCGTCGAGAAGGCCGTGGAACTCGGGGCCTCCGCGGTCGTTCCCGTGCAGGCCGCGCGGTCCGTGGCGCGGGTCGACAACGCGGGCACGGCCGACAGGAAACGCCAGCGCTGGGTGCGCATCGCTCGCGGCGCCGCGGCGCAGTGCGGTTCCGCCTGGGTTCCTGAAATCGCGCCGGTCGCGCACCTTGAAGCGGCGCTGGATGCCCAGGGACCGTTCGACTGTCTGGTGGTGGCCGCGCTGCAAGCCGGCGCGCCGCACCTTGTGGAGGTCATGGGGGGGCGCGGCTGCCTCGCATGGCGGCGCATCGGGGTGATGATCGGTCCCGAGGGGGACTGGACGGCGGATGAGGTGATGGCCGCGAAGGAGCGTGGCGCGCGTTGTGTCAGCCTCGGCCGCCGCGTTCTGCGCACCGAGACCGCGGCACTTTTCTGTCTGAGCATACTCTCCGCGCTGAGGGACGGCGGAAAACCGGCAGAAACCGACAACAGGGTTGACACCGGTGCTCAGGACGTGATATCAAGTGCCGAATCGTCCTAACTCCGGAGGCTTTGGCGCCGGAGAGGCTGGGGGTATAGCTCAGTTGGTAGAGCGCTTGAATGGCATTCAAGAGGTCAGGGGTTCGACTCCCCTTACCTCCACCAGCTTAAGGACCAGCGCGCGTTCGAAGGCCTCCGCGCATTCCCGGAACCTTCCCTGACGGTCCAGAATGCGCGCATAGGCGATCCACGTGGCCGCCAAAGCGTCGGGCGCGGTGATTTGCCGCTCGATCTGGCTGGAGAATGACACGAACACGCAAAGGTTGTGGGCGCTATTGGAATCGGTGTCATCTGGTCGGCGGCCGTTGCCTGGTCCGGCGAGATCTCGCACTTGGCTGCCGTGCCGGAACCAAAGACCGGGAATGTGATCTTTCTCCATCCTGACGGCACGAGCGTCTCGCACTGGACTGCCGCGCGGATGGCGAGTGCTGGACCGGATGGCATGATCAACTGGGACCGCTTGCCAGTTCTGGCGGTCTACCGGGGGCACATGAAGACGGCGCTGGCGGCCACCTCGCATGGGGGATCAACCACCCATGCTTTTGGGGTGAAGGTGGATTCCGATTCTTATGGCATGGACCGCGACCAGCCGCTGACCGCACTTTCCGGCAAGCCCATGAGCATCATGCGCGAGCCGCTGGCATCCAGGCTGGCTGTGGGTGTGGTGAATTCCGGAAATATCGACGAGCCAGGCACCGGTGTCTTCCTGGCTTCGACGCAGAGCCGGAAGAACGGAGCGGAGATTGCGGAGCAAGTCGTTCTCAGCGACGCCCACGTGATCCTGTCGGGAGGCGAGCGATGGCTCCTGCCCAATTGCCGCTCCCCAAGACCACCCGCAATGGTGCGCCGTTGGACGGGCGCGATGGAACCGGAACGCCGCCCTTTCTCGCCGCGGCCGACCAGTTTGGCAAGCGCCTGCCGTTCGGCGTCGCCTGGACCACATTTGAAGACGGCGCCGGCGGCATTCTCGCGCGGGCGGAAGGCGTGAATGCGCAAGCCTTACGGAGCGGGAGTTGCGATAACAGCGACATCTACCGTCTGATGTGTCTCACCCTTTTTGGCCGCGCAGCAGATACGTGGAATCCTTAAGCTTTGTGCTGGCTTCCGTCGATGGCCAGCGCGCGGCGCATCAGTGGCTCGGCCTCGGCCACGCGGTCGGTGTCTTGCAGCAAGCTGGCGAGGTTGTTGAGGCGGATGGCGACCTTGGGATGCTCGCCTCCGAAGCTGGCTTCGTCGATGGCCAGGGCGCGCCACAACAGCGGCTCGGCCTCGGCTAGGCGGTTCGTGTCTTGCAGCAATGCGGCGAGGTTGTTGAGGGATGTGGCCACACTGGGGTGCTCGCCTCCGAAGCTGGCTTCGTCGATGGCCAGCGCGCGGCGCATCATCGGCTCGGCC
>JAQBFL010000505.1:0-3132 GCA_032123415.1 bacterium
CAGCTCGATCTCGACGCGCAGACGCCGCGCGGGGCCGGCCGCGCGCAGGATCAGCACCCGTTCGCCGGGCTGGAAGAGCGCGGCCGGCGGCGGCGCGCCGACTTCGATCGACACGGGCGGCAAGGGCCGGCCGGCGGACCCGTCGGTCTCCACGGCGCGCGGCGCTTCGGGGAATGCCGACAAGTCCAGTCGCTCCAGCGCTTCCGCCTGACGGCGGATGGTCGCCACGCGCCCCGCGCGCAGTCCCACGCGGTATTCTTCCGTCTCGCGCTCGACCGCCACAACGCTCAGCCGCCGCGCGCGCGCGGCCCGCGCCGAGGTTCGCGCCGGCCGCCCCACCACGAACTCGTTGTCGGCCGCGCAGTCGGGCCGCGCGTGCAGCGGCGGCCGCGCGCCGACCCAGGGCTGCGTCTCAGTGGGCGAGAACGGGCTGAGCCAGGGCACGACGACCACACCCGCGCCGACAAGGAGTGCGATCCATGCTCCCGCCACGCCGAGGCGATGGCGCGCAAAACGCCCGAACGCCAGCGCCGTCGGCGATCGCCCGCGAACAGAAGATGCGTGCGTTTCAGATCCCATAGCTCGGTGCGGCGGCCGCCACGTCATTCGGCGGCGGTTCTTCGTTAAGCAAATCGCGCATGTCCGCCAAGCCAACGGCGGTTACGCGCTCGGCCATTGGAAATCGGCCCCGTCCCGGATAGACAACATAGAGATGGTCCAGGTTCAAGTCCTCAATGACAACACGCATGGATTTCGTCACGCTGGGTTCGCTGGTGTATTTAACCTCCACGCCGATGCGCCGTGGTCCCTCCATCCAACACAGATCGAGTTCCGCCCCACCGTGCGTGGCCCAGAAGTGGACCGATGGCGAATCCCGCCATGCCAGCAGCGTCTCGATCGCGAAGCCTTCCCATGAGGCCCCCAACTTCGGGTGCGCCTCAATGTCCTCCATGCACTCCAGCCCCAGCAAAGCGTGCAGAAGACCGCTATCCCGCACGTAGATCTTGGGCGCCTTGACCAAGCGCTTGCCGACGCTCTCAAACCAGGGCGGCAGTTGTCGCACCAAGAGCGCTCCGGTCAAAATATCGAGGTAGCGCTTGACGGTGGTGTGTGCCAGTTGCATGGACCGTCCGACCTCGGAGGCATTCCAGGTTTGTCCGTGACAGTGAGCGAGCATGGTGAGAAAACGCCGCACCGCGGCCGGCGGCAAGTCGACCCCCATCAGGCGCAGATCCCGTTCGACAAAAGCCTGCAAGAACGCCAGGCGCCACTTAAGGCTGTCGTGGTCGTTATCGGCGAGGAAGGACCGAGGAAAACCACCGCGCAGCCACAGCCGACGGCCCCGTTCGGAGTCAACCTCGTCAAGCGTGAAGCCGCGCATTTCAATGAATTCGATTCGCCCCGCCAGACTTTCCGACGTACCTCGGAGAAGCGCGGGGGATGCGCTGCCCAGCAGTAGAAACTTCGCCGGCAGCGGGTCGCGGTCGAGCAGCACACGCAACAGCGGCATCAAATCCGGACGGCGTTGCGCTTCATCGATCACCACCAACCCGCGCAATGGTTCCAATGCAAGCATGGGGTCGCGCAGACGCGCCAGCGACGTCGGGTCCTCAAGATCGAAATAAGCCGCCGCGGAATCCATCTTGGCGATTTCTCGTGCCAGCGTGCTCTTTCCGCACTGCCGTGGCCCCACCAATCCCACGCTGCGGCTGCGCCGCAGGGCATCGCGGACATCCTTGACCAATTGCAGCCTGTCAACTTTCATGTACGTATATTGAGCGAGCTACGCTCAAACTTCAAGGACAAAGACAACCTCATGCCCGCAATCTCGGATCGAGGCCGACGTGCAACACGTCGGCAAGCATATTGCAGAGCACGATGAACGCGCCATACGTGAGCGTGGTGCCCATGACCAGCGTGTAGTCACGGTTCATGGCGGCTTCCACGAACTCGCGACCGAGCCCCGGAATATTGAACACCTTCTCGACCACCAGAGACCCGGTCACGATCGTGGCCACGGCGGGGCCAAGGAACCCCAGCACGGGCGCCACAATGCCGGGCAGGGCGTGACGAAAAACGATGCGCCAGACGGACAACCCCTTGGCCCGCGCGGCGCGGATGTAGTCCTCGTGCATCACGTCGATCGTCGCCGCACGCGCCAGGCGGGCGAAGCGCGCGGCGAACGGCAGCGCCAGCGTGGCCGCGGGCAGGACGAGCTGCGCGGGGCTACCGTAGCCGGCGACGGGAAGCCAGCCCAGCCGCATGGCGAAAACCAGTTGCAGCAGCGGCCCCAGGACGAATGCGGGCAGGCTGATGCCGAGCACGGCCAGAGCCATGCCGAAGTAATCCAGCGGCGTGGACGCATGCAGCCCGGCCAGGATGCCGGCCCCCACGCCGAGCCACAACGCCAGCGCGATGGCGATCGACCCCAGCAGGATGCTCGGAGGCAGGTGATCGGCGACGATCGCGCGCACCTGCCGTTCCCGGTGCTTCATCGAAGGACCGAAGTCCGCCCGCAGCAGGCCGGTCATGGTGCGCAGATACTGCACCGGCAAGGGGCGGTCGAGACCGAAGCGCGCGCGCAGTGCGGCTTCCGTCTCGGGCGGCAGATCGCGCTCGGACTCGAACGGGCCGCCGGGTGCGAGCCGGATGAGGAAGAACGTCAGGGTGGCCAGCGCAAAGAGAACCGTGAGGGCATAGCGCAGACGGCGTAGCAGGGCGGTCACGCGGTCTCAGTCCTCCATCCAGACGTACTTGAAATTGTGCAGGTCGCGGGCATTCTCGAACCAGCCGTTGACGCGGGGCGAGACGAGCCCCTGGCAGACGTAGCGGTAGACCGGCAGAATGGGGCACTCGTCCTCGACCAGGAGAACCTCCATGCGGCCGAACAGCTCGCGGCGGCGCGTGGGGTTGGTTTCGCGCGCGGCCGCGTCGGCCATGACGTCGTAATCCTTATGGCTCCAGCCCGTGCGGTTGTTCCCGTCTCCCGACCGGAAGATGTCCAGGAATGTGCTCGGGTCGCCGTAGTCCCCGATCCAGCTCGCGCGGCAGATCTGGTAGTTGAGTTCGCGCATGTCCTGCAGGAGAATCTTCCACTCGACGTTGCGCGCGGTCGCCTTGACGCCGAGATTG
>JAQBFL010000506.1:0-2577 GCA_032123415.1 bacterium
CAGGGTCGTCTATGGACCGGTGCGCGCGGAGGACTTTCCGGCGTTTCTGCGCGATGGCCTTCGCGCTTCGGTCGCTATGCGCAAGGTGACTTTTACGTTGCGAGAGCGGTTGGCGGTCGTGCCGGTGGAAATCGTTCAGCGTCTTGTCCCGGCCCTGCTTATCATGCTCGCACTTTTCCTGACGGCCGGGGCAGGACGCAATGGCTACCGTTTCGACGTGACGCAATGGCCGGGTGTCGCGGTCGGCGTATGGACAAATTTCTTTGCGGGTGTTGTGTTGGTGCCCGTCCTGTTGCCTGTGCTGCCGGGAAGGTCCTTTGCGGTCAAGGGGGCGGTAATGGGCATCGTCACCGGGACGGTGCTGTGGTGGGGCGGAAGCTACGGGCTGGTTGAGGGCGCCGGAGTGCTCCTCCTGAGTGCGGCCGCCGGTTCGTTTCTGGGACTGATGTTTACGGGATGCACCCCGTACACCTCGCCTTCCGGCGTGCGGCGGGAAATGCCGTGGGCGCTTCGGCTGCAGATACCCGCGGCAGTCGTTGGAGTCATGCTCTGGCTTGCGGGCCGGTTTGCGTGAGGATACATGTATGAAGATGGAGTACCTTCGGAATGTCGTCAGCTTGCGGCTGGACGTCGAGACATGCATAGGTTGTGGCCGCTGCCTGGAAGTTTGCCCACACGGCGTGTTCGTTCTCGAAAACGGCAAGAGCCGGATCGCCACGCGCGACGCCTGTATGGAATGCGGGGCGTGTGCGCGGAACTGCCCCGTAGACGCATTGTCTGTCAATAGCGGCGTGGGCTGCGCCGTGGGAATGCTGAACGCGGCTTTAGGCCGCAAGGGTGCGTGTTGCGCCGAGGATCAGGCATGCTGTTGCGGCAATGGCGAGGAACCGGCGAGAAAGGGAGGAAAAAGGACATGACCATGGATGAGAAAACGAAGGAGCTGATTGCGGTCGGCGCGTCGGTCGGCGCGCATTGTCAGCCGTGCCTGACGTATCACGTGGCAAAGGCCAAGGAAATGGGCCTCGCCGAAGACGAGATTCGCGAGGCGATTGCCGTGGGTCACATGGTCGAGAAAGGGGCCATGTCAGCCATGCGGCAGTTCGCGGCGGGGGTCATGGAGTCGCCTGCGGGGGCGGCGAGCTGTTGTGCGGACGGGAAGCCACGAGGCAAGGGTTGTTGTGCCTAAACGGCGGGAAAGGAAGACGATCCGATGAACGAAAAGAACGATAAACAGAAACAGGAAGCGGGGGCGTGCGGACCGGGGTGCGCATGTGGGACGGCAGAAACCGGCGGCCGGGGACGAATAATTGCAGGCGTCGTGATTCTGGCGGTTGCCGGTGTGCTTGTGGCTCGGGCCGTGATGAAGAACAACGACGCGCAGGCCGCGAACACGGCGACAGCCGGATTTGCAACCCTCCCCGCTCCGGCAGAGACCCCTGCTCCCGATGCAGCGACTCAGCCGCCGGCCACGGACACGCTGAAGGAAATTGCGGGGCTCTCCGACCTGAACACGGTTGCGGCAGACACATCCGGCGTTTTTGTCTTCTTGCCGGCCAAAGGCGAGGCATCGGCCAAGGCGCCGTTGGCGCAGATGCGGGGTGCGGCTCGAACGATAGAACCGCAGTTGCGCGGCGGCAAGGTCGCGATGTTTACGCTGAAAGCCGGGTCGCAGGACTACGAACAGATTGCCAGGCAAATGGCTGTGCCCGGCGTGCTTGCGATGGTCAAGGGAGCCGGAATGAGCGCCACTTCCGGGGACGTCACCGAAACAAAACTCGTTCAGGCGTTTGTTGCCGCCTCTCGTGCCGAGGGCTGCGGTCCTTCGGCCGCCGGTTGTGGGCCGAGCGGTTGCCAGTAGGAGAACATCATGGCGGAACTGTCGAAATGGGTGACGGACACGCTCCAGGCCGCCAGCATGGGACCGATGGCTTTGCCGTTGGCGTTCCTGCTGGGGTTGGTGAGCGCGGTTGCCAGCGCCTGTTGCACGCTACCGTCCATGGCCATGTTGGTCGCCTACTCCGGCACGCGGCAGGACACGAACCGGCGTATGGCCTTTGCGTCCGCCGTCTGGTTCCTGATCGGCACCGTGCTGGCGTTGGTTATTCTCGGTTTTGTGGCCGGACTGGTCGGCCAGACAGCGCAGGCGTTTCTCGGGCGGTACTGGAAGCTGTTTGCTGGGGTGGTGGCCGTGCTTTTCGGGCTGGCGACGCTGAAGTTGCTCCCTTTCAAACTGCCGAGTCGCGCGATGGAAGGCGGTTCGACCGCTTCCGGAGGAAAAATGGGCGCGGCGCTGGGAGGGCTTTTCCTGGGCGGAGGCGTGGCGGCGTGCTCGCTGCCGTGCAATCCGGGCATTTTCATCGTGATCGGCGCGAGTGTGCTGATGGGGAAAACCCTGTGGGGCATGGTCCTCATGGCCGCTTTCGCGGTAGGCTTCAGCCTGCCGCTCGCCGCCATCTTGTTCGGCGTGTCGTTTGGGAAGGCCTCGTTCAAGATGCAGAAGGCCGATGCCGCGATTCGGGTCGGCGCGGGAGTGCTGTTGATCGGGGCGGGGTTGTATCTGTTGGCTGCATTCTAAAT
>JAQBFL010000507.1:0-4972 GCA_032123415.1 bacterium
CCGGTGCGCTGGGTGGTGGCCGTGCCAGAAAACTCGTCGATACGCTCCGTGAAGGACCTGAACGGCAAACGCATCGCCACCGAGGCCGTGGGGCTGGCTAGACGCTATCTCGAAGCAAACGGCGTCAAGGCCGAGGTGGAGTTCTCGTGGGGCGCCACCGAGGTCAAGGCGCCGGATCTGGTCGATGCGATCGTGGAGCTTACCGAAACCGGTTCTTCCCTGCGCGCGAACAACCTGCGCATCGTCGACACCGTGCTCGAATCGACCACCCGGCTGATCGCCAACCACGTCGCATGGGCCGACGAGGGCAAGAATCGCAAGATCCGTCAGATATCGATGCTGCTCTCGGGCGCGCTCGCGGCGGAGAGTGCGGTTCTGCTGAAGATGAACGTTCCGACGGATGCGTTGCAGGCCGTTACGGCCATACTCCCGTCCCTGCACGCGCCCACCGTCAACGGTCTGAATACGGAGGGATGGGTGGCCGTCGAGTCGGTTGTCGAGGAACGCGTCGTGCGCGAGATCATCCCGCTGCTCAAGGAAGCGCGCGCCGAGGGAATCATCGAACTGTCGCTGAACAAAGTCATTCGCTGACGTGGAGCCAGGTGTCCCGCGGCGAGCAAAAACCCGCCGCGGGCGACGGAAACGAAACAGGAGGAAGACCAACGTGGGATCGATCAAGAAGAAGCGTCGCCAGAAGATGTCCAAGCACAAGTACAGCAAGCGCATCAAGGCCGACCGCCACAAGAAGAAGTAGGCAGGTCCAGGCCCGCGGGCGCATACCGGCAGGAAACCGGAGGAAGGACCGCATGGCATGCGGGGCTTCACGCTAGTCGCTTTCGCCTTGTTTTCCGGATGCGTTACGGTGCCGCGGCCCTCGCCGCCCACGGCAGCGCCCCCGCCTGCCGAGGTGTCTCTCTCGAACGCCGATGAGGCCACGGCTCAGGCCGCCGCCCACTACCTGGCCGGGTTGCTCTACGAGGGCGAGCAGGGGCGGACCTCATCCCAGGCGCTCGATGAGTTCATCGCGGCCGCCAAGTTGGACCCCGAGCGATCCCTGCTGCACGGCAAGGTCTCCGATCTGGCCCTGTTCCAGCACCGTCCCCGGCAGGCCATCGAATCCCTGACCCTGCTGTGCGCAACCGACCCCACCAACGCCAACGCGCGCGCCGATCTGGCCGCGGCTTATCTTCTGGATCAGCGGGTCGACGAGGCCATCGAGGCATACAACGAGGCCATCGCCATCGATCCCTCTCGCACGCTGGGACACTGGGATCTCGCGCGCCTGCTCTTCGCGCTCGATCGCGACCCTGAGGCGTTTGAGGTCCTGCGCAGCGGCTTCAGACGCGCCGAAGCACCGGTCGTTCTGGCGGCCTTTCTCAACGCGGTGGGCGCCGAACTCGTGCGAACCCGGAACATGGCGCGCGCGTTGGCCGTCTACGAGTTCCTGTCCCGCGAATCGCCCGCGCAGCGGCGGGAGTTCCTCAACCTGCTAGGCGACCTGTACGAAGCCGATGGCAAAACCGCCGACGCCATGGCCGCCTTCGAGCGCGGAACGCTGGAATCCGATCCTCTCCCCGCGGCCTTCGCCAAGCTGGCGCTACTGCAACAGAGCGCGCTCGGGGACGATGCGGCGGTCAAAACTTTGACCTCCGCCATGAATCGATTCCCTGAAGAAACCTCGATCGCCTTCCTGCTGGCTTACCTTCACGTCAAGGCCGGCCGGTTTGCCGAGGCCATTCCGGTCTTCGAGGCGCTCATCCGGCAGGCCCCGGCGCAGGATGCACAAGCCGGGGACGCGCCCCCGCCCGTCATGTCCGAGGACTTCTACCTGCTCTTCGCACACGCTTGCGAGAAGAACGGTGACAGCGCGCGCGCCGAGCAGATCATGGAAGAGTGCCTTCGCCGTCATCCGGAGTCCCACGAGGCGCTGAACTACCTGGCCTATACGTGGGCCGAACGCAACACGCGGCTTGAGGAAGCGCTCGACTTCGTCACGCGCGCCCTGGATGCCGAACCGGATAACGGCGCCTACCTCGACACGCTGGGATGGGTCTACTACAGGCGCGGGCGGTTCGATGAGGCGCGCGCTCAGATCGAGCGCGCCATCGGCATCCTCGGGGAGGACGCGGTCCTGGCGGATCATCTGGGCGATGTCCACGCCGCGCTGGGCAACGCCGCCGAAGCGCTGCGCTTCTGGCGCCTGAGCCATGGCGCCGAACCGTCCGACGCGGTCTTGAAGAAGATCCAGACCGCCGAGGGCGCCACCGCTGCCGGCCCCGCGGCGGCGATTGAGCCGCCGCCCGAACCGGCCTCCGAACCACCGCGGCCTGTCCTCGACCCACCCGACCCCGCGCTCAAGTAGTCCGGTCCGCGCTAAAGCCCCAGCATGGTCAGCAACGACTTCCGCGCGGGGACCGCGATGCGGTCTGGCACGTGGACCTCTTGCTCCTCGGGCCATGCCCGCAGCAAATCGCGCAGGTTCTGCTCGTTGGTCTTCGCCATGTTCGCGCAAACCGACGGCGCCAGGGCCAGAACTGTCTTCTCCCCGCGATACCGCTCAGCCAGCCGCTCCACGAGATTCAGTTCCGTACCGATCACGATCGTGCTGCCGCGCGGCGCGGTCGCCACGTAGTCGATGATCTTCGAGGTCGCCCCATGCTCGTCCGCCGCGCGCACGACGTCCTTCGGCGATTCCGGGTGAACGATGATCCGGGCGGTGGGATGCAGCCGTTTGACCGCGGCCACCTGCTCCAGGGTGAACGCCAGATGCACGATGCAGAAGCCCTTCCAGACAACAACGCGCGACCGCGCGACCGCCGCGTCCGACAATCCGCCGCCCGGCGCCGCGGGATCGTACAGCGCCATCTCCTCGTCTCTCAATCCCAGGTCGTGCCCCGTGTTGAAGCCCAGATGCTCGTCGGGAAGGAAGAAGATGCGCCGCCCCTGGGCCAAGGCCCACCGAAAGACGCCCGCGGCATTGCCCGACGTGCAGGCGCTGCCGCCCCGCTCGCCGCAGAAGGCCTTGATGTCGGCCGAGCTGTTGACATAGACCACCGGCAGCCAGTCGTCGCGCCGCGACGTCAGATCCGCCCAAGCACGCTCCACGTCGCCCAACCGCGCCATGCGAGCCATGGGGCAGCCGGCCAGCACCTCGGGCATGTAAACCGTCTGGGACGGCCCCGAGAGGATATCCGCCGACTCCGCCATGAAACGCACGCCGCAGAAGACGATGCGCTCCGCCTCCGGACGCGAAGCGGCCTTGCGCGCCAGTTCGAGCGAGTCGCCGACCTCGTCGGCATGCCGCAGCACGCTGGACCGCTGGTAGTGGTGCCCCAGCACCAGCAGCCGGCGCCCCAAAGACTCCTTCAAAGCACGGATTTCTTCCCCGATCGCATCCATAACGCGGTTCCCGTCGCCGAACTCAGAAAGTGCCGTCCACATTCATCGCCTTCTCAACTGCATGCTTCACGAGGGTCGAACAATACTCCGACTACCCGCGCCTGACAATGATTTTTGCTCGGCGGTTGACTCAAGTTGCCCCCACATGTTGTGCGTGCGGGTGCGACACTTTTCAGGGGCAACGTCCGGTGAGCATCCCAAACCGCCTGGATTAGCAGCGTGGCAGACACCGGCCAGTACAGCGGCCGATGATCCCAACCAGCGACTCAGCGCGGCACAAACTCGAGACGGAGCAACATCACCCCCAGCAGTCGTGAATCCGAGGCACCCCCGAGCGCGGACGGAGTCCAGGGGGTTGCATCGACCCGGATGACGTTCTTGCCGGCACGCCACTGTGAGTCCGCCACTTGCCCCTGCCACACGCGGAACGGCGATACCTCGGAGGCTCCGGCATCGCGCCCCTCTATCGCAATGCCGTTGACGGACACGCGAAGGTTCGCCGGCGGCGCCGCGGCGGGCCTGCCATCGTGGTACACCAGGCGAATGGCGCCTGCCATGGCTTGGTCCGGCTCGTACACGTACAGGACAGCACTGTCCGAGGTCCACCGGAAAGGCGCGCTTCCATTGAACCTTTCACGCCCGTAGACCCCGCCGCCGATGAAAGCCGCGTCATGCCCATCGCCGAGGCGCACGCCTCGCGGCGCATTCAGAGCAATCGGCGTGAGCCATAGTTCGCTCAGTCCAATCGCAGGCCGGGGCGTATCGGAGCCCGACCACTGCACGACCACATCGGCGTCAGCTTTCTCATCGGGCAACATGAACACGACAACGATGTCGCCGTCGGCGTCAATCATCGAACTCTCGACCGGACGCTGCGAAACCGTCAATTCGCACGAAACGCTCGCCGCAGACTCATGCCGCATCCGCATCTCCGCCAGCACCCCGTAACGCTCCATGGGCCATACTCGGGGAATGCTGACGCGTATCTCGTGCCCCTCCATCCGCGGGATGCCGCAGTCGTCCATCTTGCTCGGAAATGGGTCCAACCAGTGAGCATGAGAGCCCGCGGCCCCGGGTGAGAACATCATGTGCAGCCGCTCTTCGGGCGCCAGCAGATCAACGCTGAGGCAGCCGGGCAGCGGCCCATCCGACTGAAGATCAACGGAGTTGTGCTCCTGCAGAACATCGGACGACAGGAAGTAGTAGCGCGCTCCGTTTGCGACCCTTTGGTCCACCAGGTTTCCATTCAGACGCAGGTGAGCAAACGTACGTTCCATGTCCGACCGCCAGAGGGCTTTGGCTTCTACCCGCAGAATCCCCTCCTTCAGAGGCCCGCTCGCGAACTGAGTTTCCACACGGTTCTCCCGCCACGAATGCAACCGATAGAGCGCCGACGCGGCCGGTTGAGTTCCGTCCGGAGCGCTGACGTTCCACGCCTTCATCGTCATGGCGACCGAGACATCATAGTATGGCGCGACCAGGCGCAGGGCGCCGTCCTCACGCCCAAGGCCGTCGCTGGAATCCAGAACGTGGACGGCGCGTCCCGCCTTAAGAGCCGAGTTGATTTCATCGA
>JAQBFL010000508.1:0-6613 GCA_032123415.1 bacterium
AGACCAAAGGAAAATCGTGTTCCGTAATCGTCGCCCGTAATCGTCAACCGGGTGGAAGGAAGATCGGATCACGATTACGGGCGACGATTACGGTGGACGATTGAGCAGGCTCGTGCCACGTTCTCCCCTTCCACCGGAGCGTGAGCCGGTTGCGCTGCGGCCTTGACTTGCCGCGCGCCAAAACGCACCTTGACGCGGTATGGGGGGCCTCGCTACCCTGTGCGCACGATGACCGGCGACAAGACGCGGTTCGCGACAACGAAGGAGATTCGACGATGCAGCAGACGAAGCCAGGTTATACCGACACACCGTTCATTCCAGGTCAGACCTACCGCGTTCACGACAGCGAGCGGCCCAGCCGCGCGTGGTGACCCCCGGCACGGAAAGCTCTCAAGAAAAGCCCGGCCTGCCGCCATCCGATGCCGTGGTGCTTTTCGACGGCAAGTCCCTCGCCCCATGGGTCGGCGGCGAAGGCGCCGCGAAATGGAAGCTCGAAGGCGGTTACATGGAAGTAGTTCCCGGGACGGGCAACATCCACACCAAGCAGGAATTTGGCGACTGCCAGCTTCATATCGAATGGGCCTCGCCGGCCGTCGTCAAGGGCGAGAGCCAGGGCCGTGGCAATAGCGGCGTGTTCCTGATGGGCAAGTACGAAATCCAGGTCCTCGACTGCTTCGAAAACCCGACCTACCCCGACGGCACGACGGCAGGGATCTACGGTCAGTATCCGCCGTTGGTCAACGCCTGTCGCAAACCCGGCGTCTGGCAGATGTATGACATCGTGTGGATCGCCCCGCGGTTCGAGGGCGAGAAGTGCGCCAGCCCGGCGCGCGTGACGGTCATCCAGAACGGCGTCGTCGTCCATCACGACCAGGCGCTGCTCGGCCCGACGACCCACCGCACGGTCGAAGCGTACAAGGCCCATCCGCCGGTCGGTCCGCTCGAATTGCAGGACCACGGGGATCTCGTGCGCTTCCGCAACATCTGGTTCCGCCCTCTGAAGGGCTACGACAAGGCCTGAGGCAGCGCATCCGCGGCTTCAATCTTCCGGCAGCGCGCCGCCGGCTTCAGTGAGACTCGGTTCGACCGGGTTCAAATCGGCGTCCAGCAGGCGCCACCGGCCATTGGCCCCCGCCACCTCGTCGGGCGTCGGTTCGCCCGGCGCGATGTCGTCCGCCGTGCCCTCCCGCCCGTCGGCGCCCATCGACGCGATCCCCGCCCGCCCCTCGTCGACGCGGTACACATAGGGTCGGAGCCAGGGATCCGGCCTGAGCAGGTTCACGTAGGAACCGCGCCACCCGATGATGCCACGGTCCCGCACCAGCGCGCGCAGCCCTTCGCGGGGACTTGGATAGCGCTTGGTGTCCGAACGAAAGCGCTCGAGCGCGACGCGCAAGGCATGCAGGTCGCGGGCGGCGATTTCGGTGGCGACGGGCCTTCGCACCGGCGGCGCGAGCGTCTCGCGCGAGCGCAGGGCCAGCAGGCCGCCGGTCACGGCGATCAGGGCCAGCAGCGCCAGGATAATGACAGGGCGCCGCTCGGCGATGCGGTCGGCGAGGCCGCCGTCAGAAGCCCCGTCCGTCGCTTGGCGCCGCCCGGCGTGCAGCCGTGCCAGGCGCCGGGCACGCTCCGCGGGATCGCGCAGGCGCTCGGGGATGCGCATCGTCCGCCCACACGTCGGGCAGCGTGACTGCGTCTCGGTGCCGATCGAGGTGTGGCAATAGGGGCATCGGAATGTCGTCATGCGTCGAAGCCGTGCCTGCCGCCTTACTTCCAGTAGTACTTCATGCCCACGGACGCGGTCCACCCGTCCGGCAGGTTCTCGTTGGCCAGGTAGACCGCCTGCAGGACAATGCTCATGTCTTCCGTCATGGAGAAATCGCACCCGGCGCCGGCGCCGCTGACCAACTCCGAGGACACGCTGTTCTGCACGAACAACCGCTCGTCCCGCCGGCCGGCGACGGCATCGGCCGAACGTAGCGCGAGCGAACCCGTCAGGAACGGGGAGATCGGCCAGGTTGCGGGCAGCAGGCGCTGCAGCATCTCGATGCGTCCGGTGCGCACCTCCGGAGACCCGAGCAGATCGTACTGGCCGTAAAGCGCCGTGGCGGAGAGCGCGGTAAGCGTCGGCAGCGTGTACTTGACGCCCAGACCGAACTCCCAGTAGTCCGCGCTTTCGGTCCGATGCGGCGAGAAGGTGCCGTACTGGCCTCCGGCCGTGAAGGCCCATTCCGTGCCCCAGCTCGCGATGGCCGTCTCTCCCCACAGCGAGCCTGAAACCCCGTCATAGCCGTCGAACGGGTCGGCGATGACACCCAGCGTGTCGATCAGGTCCGCGTTCCGGTCTAGCGCACCCGCATTCCACGCCACTAGACAAGCCGACAACATTACGATCGTCAGTATACAGCGCTTCATGGTGCCCTCCGTGCTGCCGGACGCATCCCGCCGTAGGGCGGCGTAGAATCCAGCAACTTCATTAGCCTACCATCTAGGGCCAAAGCCCCTTGCGTGTCAACGAAAAAGCGGGCACACGAGAAAGCGGGCACGAGAAAGCGGACATGGAACTGAGGTCTGTCCGCCCGACCCGCGCGTCGTCGCGGGCTTCGGCGAGCAGGCTGATGGCGACGCTCGAGCCAAAGACCACCGTCAGCACGACCCCGGCCGTCACGCACCAGCGCGCGATGCGGCGCGCCCTCAGCAGCCGCAGCGCGGCGCCCAGGCACAGCAGCACGACCCCGGCCGCCGCCGCCGTCGCTCTTACCTTCCCCGGCAGCCCGTAGTGGAAGAAGAGCGGAATGCGCGTCCACGGCAGCGCGGGGGCGACGTTTTCGTCCCCGCCGGTCAAGGCCAGGGCGAGGTTGCACCGCACGTCGTCATCCGCCCCCAGGTAACGCTCCGCGCGCCGCAGATGGAAGGCCGCCTCTTCGTGGTCGCCCGCCAGGAGCAGGCACGTGCCGAGGTTGTAGAACAGCGGCCCGTTGCGCACGCCCTCCCGCACCATGTCGCGATACACATCCGCCGCGGCCCTGAACTCCTCGGGTGTACGCGCCGCCGCCGCCGCCGCGCCGGCCTGCGCCCACGCAAAACGATCGTCCGCCGCCGCGTGGGCCGGACGCGCCGCCCCGGAAGCGAGGATCGCCACGCACACAAGCGCCGCCGCCCCGCCGCCCCGCCGCCCGCGCGCGCTCTTCTCGCCGCGGCCCAGTGTGGCGTCGAGCCGCAGCAGCATGGCGCGGACCTCATCCTCGGGCACGCCGCCCGCGTGGGCGCCGCCGCCGAACGCCGCGGCATCGAGACGGTCCAGCAGCCCGCCGAACGCCGCGGCCTGTTCCTCGCCCGCGCCACGCTCGAGCAGCAACCGGCGGCAATCGTGCGCCGTCAACCCGGGACGCTGCACGCCCAGCCGCTCCGCGAGATAGCGGCGCATGGCCCGCGACAAGCCGGCCGCGCGCCCGCCCTCGCCGCCATCCCCGCTCCCCAGGGCGCGCAACGCCCGCCGCAGCGCGCCGCCCCGCGCCCCGCGGCCCCTCCAACGCGCCCGCAACCGGACCGCCCCGAGCCCCAGCACCGTCAGCGCGAGGAACACCGGCCCGGCCAGAGCCGTCGCCAGCACCGCGCGCCCGCCCGCCAGGGATTCCCCCCGCGCGCCGTGCGGCGCGAGCATGATGCCGGACGGTGTCCGGTCGCCGCGCCGCGCCTGGTCGGACGTCTCCCCCGCAATCTCGATGACATCGTCCATCCGGAACTCCGGGGCTTCATCCACGCGCAGCGGTAGCGGTTTGGAGGTCACGGTCCGGTAGGCGCGCGCGGTCGTGTCGTAATACGCCGCCGGAATCGGGGGCACTTCGATCGTCCCCGCCACGATCGGACGCATCGTCATGCGATACGTGACGGCGCCGTCGTCCCTTTGCGTCTGGAGCGTGTCCTCGTACAGGCGGAACGAGGCGCGTAGCGCCTCCAGTTCCCAGAATGCGGGCGGCCTGAGCTTCGCGATATTGACGTCGCCCGCGATCCGGACCGAAAGTTGCAGCGGATCGCCCAGGCGACAGGTCTGGCTGTCGACCGAGGCCTCGACCGTCAGCCCCTTGCCCAGCACACCCACATAATTGGAGGGGCGTCCCGCCTCGGGCGGAGGCACGACCCGGACGGTTGCCGCCGCGCCGACCGCGAAGACCGGATGCGTTTGGGCGCGGCCCTGCGCATCGGCGTTCGTCACGACCTTGCCCTTGAAGAGCACGGGGCCGAAGGTGTGCTCGCCCTCTTCCCGCGCGACGTACCGCAACGCCAGCGTGTAGACCCAGTCGCGCCGGCCGTCGCGCTCGTCCCTGCGGCGCGCCAGACGGAAGATGGCCGGGTTGCGCTGGAACGGCGAGTTGATGTTCATGTTGAAGAAATTGTCGAAGGGGTCGCGCTGCACCGAGAAGTCGTTGATCAGGAACCCGGGAGCGTTGTGGGCATCGGCCAGCAGGCCTTGGAGCACCTGGCGGACGTCCGGCCCCTCCAGCCCCGGCAGTTCCCGGCCGAGGTACGGGATGTTGAGCTGAGGCGGTTCCCGCGGGTCGAGCGGCTCGGAATCCTGGTAGGCGCCGTCTAACCCGCGCAGCCGTAGCGTGAGGCGCACATCGAAAGGCTCCTCGATCAAGACCGATTGACGTTCGGCCTCCACGCCGATCACGACCCAGTCCTGCGCTTCCACACCCGCCACCGTGACGCGCGGCCCTGGCTGACGCAGCGTTCGCCCGCCCGCCTGCAGGACAATGGGACCGATCGTGAGAATACCCGCCTGGCGCGGGGTGACCTCGTACGAGAAGATGCGCCCCTGGAAGGACTGCCTCGTCATGCGGCCGTTGACGACCGAGATCGAGGTCTGGCTTTCGCTATGGCTGCCGAGCAACCGCACATCGCAATCGCGCACGGCATCGAGAACCGGCGCGCCCGATGCGTCGTCCACCCCGTTGACGCGCACGGTCAAGACCAGGGACTCGCCGAGATAGAGGCTGTCCCGCCCGGCCGATACGGACATCGACACCTCCGCCCCCCGTGCGGCCGCGCACCAGGCGACCGCCAGGCAAACCGCTGTCACCAGCCGCTTTAGGGTTTGGGGGGGGATCAGCGGGTCCATACTAAAGCCGCCGAAGCGGAAGAGCCGACAAAGCGTGCGACGAAGCGTAAACTACAAAGCGTGCGACAAAGTATGCGACGAAGTGTGGGAGCTACGTGTCATCTCTCACCGCCTTTGAGAGTTGTCTGAGCATGGCTGCGATTCGTCTGAGCAGGTCGCGCCCCTCTCTCCACGGGGGATGGGTCTGCCGGGCAGGAATCGGCCGTGGTCAGGTCCACCAGTGTTGCGGATTGCACGGTTGCCTTGTAGGCGATGCCCAGGAACCTGACTTGGTCCGCCCCGGAGAATCGGCCATTACCCTCCACCGTATTCAGAACGATCGACGTTGTGGACTTATCCAGTTTGGACAACAGATCTGAACTGCATGTGAACTGCGATGACATACGTTCCAACCAGGAGATGAGCCGAAGCTCTGTCTGGTACACGTCCAAGTCCTCGTGGCTGAACAAATTGCCGCCTTTCGTGCGATAAGGGGCATGATCTTCGCGCACCCTGTCGGCTGTTGTCTCGCGCATGCGGACAAGCATGCTCACGATTTCCGCCAGTATGCTCTTCCCTGGATACATGTCCTTGCCCGACACCAGGGCTTTCGCGACAAAGATATCCAGACATGCGGCACACTCCAGCGCGGATCCGCTGGCGTTTCCCAAGGACACGACTCTCTCCTTCGGAGACCAAGAGCTGCTGGCGTGGGCAATATTCAACAAGATACTCTCGGCTCCACGGTCAAGGTGATCGCACGCCGCAACGCGCCGAGGCAGGTCGGCCAGCAGCGTCCTGCGCATGGACGCGAACTGCATGCCTTTCTGGTAGACCTTCAGTCTTTCATGGCCAAAATGCTCTGCCATACCTGCCGCTCCGTGTGCCAAGCCACACTTCGTCGCTTTCTTCGTCCCACGCTTTGTCGTTTACGCTTCGTCGCAAGACTTCGTCGAGACTATTCTCGGCCAGCCATATCTCGACGCCGGAAAGACCTTGGCCAGTCCCTGCCGTCTTCCGTCACGACAAAGCGTGCGACGAAGCGTAGACGACGAAGTGTGCGACGAAGTGTGGGAGCTACGTGTCACCTCTCACCGCATGGCTGCGATTCGTCTGAGCGGGTCGCGCCTCTCCTCCACGGCAGATGGGTCTGCCGTGCAGAACGGCGGTGGCCATTACCCTCCACCGGATTCAGAGCGATCTGCGCCATGCCACACTTCGTCGCTTTCTTCGTCCCACGCTTTGTCGTTTACACTTCGTCGCAAGACTTCGTCGAGACCCGGAAGCGCCCGGCTTCACCAGTCCCGTTCTCCGGGAACCATCGGCAGGCGGTTTTGACGCTCACGCTTTTCGGCCTCGTGTTCGCGTTCGCGCTCCAGGGCGCGCCGTAACAGTTCCCGCACGTCCTCCGGCGTCGATTCCTCGGAGCTGGGCTCTTTCTGCTCCTGCTGCTCTTCCTTCTGTCGCTCCTGCTGCTGCTCCTGGTTCGTATCCGACGGTTCCGCTTGGTCC
>JAQBFL010000509.1:0-3886 GCA_032123415.1 bacterium
CGCCAGCAGAACGACGATGCCCGCCAGGGCGGTCAACGCCGTCGGCCCGTGAATCTGCGGCAGCAGCCCGGGCAACTCCAGCAGCGTACCGATGGTCGAGTGGCTTTCAACGTGGACGCCCAGCACCGACTTCAACTGACCGATCAGGATAACGATGCCCACGCCCGCTTCGAAGCCGACCAGCACCGGCTTGGAGATGAAGTTGGCCAGAAAGCCCAGGCGCAGCAGGCGCGCGCCAATCAGGATGCCGCCCACGAGCAGCGCCAGCATGGCGGCAACGGCCATGCCGCTCGCGCCGGTTCCGGCGGCGGTCGCCGCCGTGACCTGAGCCGCCGTCAGCATGGCGATGGCGGAGGTGCTGGTGACGCTCAGCGGCCGCGACGTGCCCAGCAAGGGATACACCAGCATCGCGGCCAGCGCCGTGTAGAGCCCGGCCTCGACCGGCAGCCCGGCAATGACGGCGCAGGCCATGGCCTTGGGAATCACGACGGCAGCGGCCGTGAGCCCCGCGACCAGATCCAACCGCAGCCACGCGGGGGAATACCCGCGCAGCCAGGCGGCGAAGGGGAAGGGGCGAGGGGCGAGGGGCGAGGGAAGAAGTGAGCCATTATTGGCCATAGTCGGCGACCTCCTCTCGAACGCGATGGGTTTGCTGCGGGCTCGGTTCGGCGCGAAGGCATTCGATGGTGCTGGTCAGAATCCCGATGATCTCGTCTGGCATCGCCGCTCTCTGCTGGACGACGTCACCAAGAAATGGATGCATCCGCAGATAGCGCCCGCGCGTCTCGCACGCCGAACCGCGCGCGAAATCCGGGAAGCGAATGTACTCCGGCCTACTCAGTCGTCCGTGACCTTCTTCTATGTTTGCACAGATGGAATCCGCGCTGCCGACCTGTTGCGACACCAGTTTGAAGCACAGGGGGTCTTTCTGCACCAACCGCATATCGTCCACCACCAGGCGGAACAACTCGTTCGCCTTCCGATACGCCCAAAACTCATCCAGCGACCGTTGACTCATGCTGCCATCCCTAGCCCCTCTACAACCCCGTCAACGCCTGAAACAGCTTCGCCGTCAGGTCGGCAATCGGGTACTTAAAGAGCAGCAGCGGCAGCATCGGCACGATCACGGCGGCGGCCAGCCCCAGCAGGAGTCGCCGGCTTCCGGGAACCCACTGCATCTCCCGCACCACGTTGACGCTGTTCGTCAGATCGGCCAGGGACTGAAGGTCCGGCGTGCCCAGCAGCGCCTCGCCGGGCGGATTCTCGCCCCGGATCCATTTCCTGTCGAAGTCGTTCACATACCGCGACGCCATGCCCATGTACTCGCGCCATCCGGTCACCCGGCAGGCCCAAAGTTTGGGTAAAAACAGCAACAGCGGGCCAACGAACAGCACCGCCGTCGCAAGCACGAGCATCGGAACCGTCAGGTACAGGACCTCGAACGCCATCGCTCCCGAGGCGATGTTCTCCGCGAACGAGGCCGCGTAGAACGACGAGACCGCCACGGCCAGCGCGGCGAAATGCTCCTGCACGACTTCCAGGTATCCCAGCCCGGCGGCGTGGTCCGGATGCGTCGGGATGAGGCGGAGCTCCAGCTTCTGCACGCGCCAGAGGAAATAGCACCAGAGCCCGAGATGCCAGAACCAGCGCAGAACCAGGAACCTGAAAAGCGGCAGGCAGAAGGCCAGGTGCCAGACGAGCAACGGCCCAACCCGGCCTCCGCTTTCAGACAGAAGCCCGCCCACGCTCGCCGTCCTGCCCGGCAGAAAGGGAATGATCATGTCGAGGATCGGCACCGCGAAGGTCAACAGCAGGAAGACTACTTCCGCCGTCCACGGGTCCTTCAGCCGGCCGATGCGGCGGATGTCCACCGAAAGGGTGGGTAGCGCCCCTTCCGTAACCAGGCCGGAACGTACGATGTCGCGCACAAAGTCCGCCATCCTAGGCGCCACCCACGTCTCGCACAGGAAGAACAGCGGAATGGCCACCAGGAGACGGACGTGCGCGCCGATCACAGCCAAGGTGAAAAGCTTGTGGCCGGCCCCCATCACCAGCGCCAGCAGCACCAGAACGCCCCACGCCAACAACCCGAGCGCAACGCCCAGCCAGAAAGTGTTGCCGCCGCGCACCAGGCCCACGCGCCGGCCCAGCCGTTGCAGCGGTCCGCCGAACAGAGAGAATTCCGGGATTGAAGTGGTTTCCATGGTCATCGCGGGTTGGCCGGACTGGGATAGTGCCGCAGAAGTTCGCGGATGGCGCCATCGCAGCGCGCCTGTTTCCTGTCATCCGGCAGATTCAGATCGATGTCGGACTTGACGGCCCCCCGCCAGAGGAGCCGCCCACGCGCGCACTCGACGACGTCCACGATGAGCACGCCGGCATCGTAGTTGACCGATGGCTCCGTTTTCGGGCGGGTCGGGAACGCGAGCAGATTTCCATAGGAGGCATTGAGTTCCGCCTCGCTCAACGAAGCCCCCGACAGGAAGGCGAAGCCAACGAGGTAGTCGGGCGCCTGGTTGGTGTACGTGAATCCTTCCGCCGGCAGGGCCTCAAGCAGGGAACGGTGCATCCGTTCCTCGACTTCCGACAGCAGCACCTTGTGCGCGGAGTCAACACGCAACATGCTGATGCCCCAACCGAAGGTCCCGGCGACAGGCAGGGCCCGCGTCGTGTCGTACAGGACGTGGATGGATGCATTCGTTGCGCCTTCAATAGGACGCACGGCGTCGGCGCCCTCTGCCTCGCGCCCCCCCGCGACCAACGCGCCGAGCGCCCAGGCGCACAGACCTGCATAGCCAACCGGTCTCATGGACTCCTTTCCTGCGGAGCCGCGCGCGTCCGGGCAAGTTCCGCGACGATCAGACTGTGGAGGGTTTCGGACTTCTTCAAATCGCCCGTAATGCCGATCCGCAAGCGGAGCGCGGTCTGGCCCGTCCCGGCGGCCTCGAGCTTCACCTCGACCTTCTCGCCGTTCCAGGTGACGGCTTCCAGGTTCCCAGACAGCGCGTCACGGTTGCCGGTCACTGACTGGAAGCCACTGGCCTCCAGCGTCCTGCCCGACGCGCGCCACACTTCGTCGACGGTGCCATCGCAGTTGGCCTTGAACTCACCATTCATGAAGACAACGGAGGCCCCCCCCTTGGCAACCGAGGAGACGGCTGAGCCCACGCCGGTCACCGCAACCTCGCCGGTCTTGTACACCCCGTAGCCGACAAGGCCCACCGCCCCGACAGCCACGGCCGCCGTTCCGACGATAAGGCGGCACCCCGACAGGGCGCACAACGCGGCTGCCGTCAGGAGCGCGACGCGGATGCGACGCACGGCCGCTGCCGCAAATCGCCAGACGCCTTGACGGCTGCTGCCGGGTGCATCGGCCCGCTCCGGGCTCGTTGTCTTCTTCATCTTCATCACTCCCGCGACACGGTCCACGTCTGGTCCGGGTCATACTCCTGCAGCGCCGCAGCCGCCTTGGCGGTCTTGGGCCCCAGGTCCTTCTGGTAAACACGGCCTCGCTGGTTGACGATGAATGTCATAATGCCGCTGTTGCCGTATTCTGAGGGCCACGCCACAAGAGCAAACCCGCCAATCATGTTGCCATTGATGACGTAATCGTACTTGCCGCCCGGTGTGTGCCTGCCTTGGCTCTTGAGAATCCTGAACAAGTAGCCATGAAAGGGTTGCGGCCCGGCGTCCGGGCTCCTGCGTTTGTAGCCTTCGACGGCGGCGGCAGCGGCCAGGGGCCCGAGCGGACTGATCCCGCCGTCCAGATCAGACGGCCAGAACAACCCGTCTTTGGCCCCGGGGGCGCTGATGATCTTCTGCGCGTATTCGAAAACGTCGTCGTCGTCTCGGTCGCGGCTCGCGTATTCGCGCTGCGCCTGAACGT
>JAQBFL010000510.1:0-4361 GCA_032123415.1 bacterium
CCAATTCCTGGCGGCCCAGATTGATGCCCTTTCCGGACATCTCGAGAGACTCCGGTCTCCCTTCCATGAGCATAACCAGTGCCACCTGCAACGCCGCCACGGCCTTGTCGACGTCATGCTCATCGCGCAACGCGGTGACGGCCGAATTGGCCGACCGAAGCGCCGCAGCCGACCGGGATTCCCCGCTCGCCTGGACCTCAGCTCCGGGTCGAGCGGCAGCCGCGGCATCCGCCGCGAGCGACGCGGTCGTCCAAACGACGGCGCATACGCCTATTCCCACCTGCCATGCGCGAAGTATCTGTTTCATAACGTCATCTCCCGTATCCGAGGGCTACTTGAAACCCTTTGGCAAATTGGTAACATTCGCCTTAAGCTTGTCGGCCAATTCCTCGCATTGTTTCTTGTACTCGTCGGCACTCAGCTTGGGCTTTTCACGCCGCAGGTTCCACACCGCCGCAAAGATATCCACCAGAGCATCCGGACCCAGTTTCTGTAGCTTGACCCCGGGGGGATGGGGTTTCTTTTTCTTTGGCATGGATATATTCCAGAACCCGGCGGTTTCATAGGTGTTGAGCCACAGGAAATAGGGGTCCGAGACAACGCTTTGTCCTTTGCGATCGAAGACCTCAACGTGATAGACCAGCGTATCGCCCATCTTCAACTTGCCGCCGCTCATCTTCTCGACTTCCAGGACGCCGGTGGCGATCGCATCGGTGAGGCCGAATTGCGGATCGTTGGCGGAGGCCGCAGCGTCCGGGTTCAGCTTCAGCTCGCACGCGAACCTGCGCGGCGGCGCGGCCGGATCCAGCGGGTTCACACACACGATGTCCACCCGCTCCAGCGCCACGTCGTCCTTGACTTCCGCGACAACCCGCACATCCCCGAGCGGGGTCACCGACGCGTCCATCTTAGGACTGACCAACTCCTGGACCGGGGGAACGTCGGGCCGGGCCGTGACCACGCAAGGGGGCAGGATCTCGGACTCCTGCCCGAACTTGTCTTTCAAGACCAGCGCGAACCATGTGTTGGTCGTCACCTTGAACGCCGCCTTCAGGTTGCGGGGCTCGGCCGCGTCCACGTGGCCCGCCTGCGGGGCACCGGGCGACTGCCAGCGCAGCGTGCCGCTCTTGATCGGGTTGTTGGCGCGGATTTCCAGCTCCACCTCCGAGCCGACCAGCGCGCTGACGTCGGCCCGCGGCTGCACCGACTTGCTCTCCGGCCAGCGCATGGAGGCCGGCGCGCGGGTCACCACCGTGACCTGTTCCACCTTGAGCGGGTCGTAGACCTGGATGCGGTAGGGCCGGGTCTCGAGACCGCCGGCCGAAACGGTGAACTCCAAGTCCTCGTTCACGTCCGGCAGTTCCAGCCCGAAGCCGTACACCTTCTCGACCTGCTCCAGCGGCAGGCTCTGGCGCTTGGCGTCCGCGGATGCCTGTGGGCGGAAGTTGAAGCGCACCGGCCTCTCGCTCTCCGCAGGGTCGCGGTTGAACGTCGCCTCGAGGCCGAACCGTGCGCCGCGCTTGAGCTGGGTCACCTCGGCGAGAGCCTGGCCGCCGCGGGTCAGCGCCATTTGCAGCGGCGTCAGGTCCGTCGGCGCCGCGACCGCGCGCACCACCTGCACGGGGGTGGCAAGGACATTGCCGGGCAGCTTCTTCACGTAGAACGGATTCAACGTCTTGAGCGCGCTCTCCCGCAGCGTCACCGGCTGGAACACCCCGGCGACGAGGTAGATCGCCAGCAGCGCCGCCAGCGCCGCGCCGTACTTGCCCCATCCCACCGCCCGCACGGCCGCGGCCGGGTCGAACCGCAGCGCCCGTTCCACCGCGGCGTTCACGATCGTCTGCACGAGCATCCGTTGCTCGGCCGACCAGTCTGTGCGCGCGCCGAACTCGGCCGCCGCGATAAACGCGCCCTCGTAGCTATCGTTCTGCTCCTCGATGAACAGCGCCATCTGTTCGTCGGTGATCCGCCGCCGCAGCGGCCGGACCATGTACCGCCAGCCATACAGCGCCGTGAGCGCAACGACTGCAGCCAGCAGCAGCAGCCGGGTCAGGGGCCGCAGGTCGAAGAGCGCGTTGGCCAGCAGCGCCAGCCCGAAGACGAACATCAATTCCACGGCCCACACTGTCAGCCCATGCCAGGCGCGCGCGCGACGCCAGGCTTTGCGCACCCGCGCGATCTCTTCCGCAACTACATGATAGTCAGACATATTTTCCCTGGTCGTTTAGTGACGCACAACGCGATTGCCCGCCGCCAGTTCCAAGATGGCCAGCACGCAGAACGCCAGAATCATCGCCACCGAGACGTCCGCGCGGCTGAAGCGGCCGAGTTTCACAGCGCCCACTTCGCCCGCCGCGTCTTCCTCCGAAGAACGCACCGCCGCCAGAATCTCGTCGGACCCGACCCGCGCCGGGTCCGCCTCGGCGAAGTCCCGGTTCACCGCGATGCGGAAGGATGCCGGCTCGCCCTCCCGCGCCACGCCGCCCGCCGGCGGCTCGACGGTCCACAGTCCGGGCGTCTCAGTCGCGCGCGCCGGGTCATCAAGCGCCCGCCCTTTCTCGTCCAGCACCCGCGCGCCTTTCGGCAACTCCACCACATCGCCCACGGCGTAGGCCGTGCGGCGCTCGGCGCGCGCGCCCAAATACTGAACCAGTTCGTGCAGATACGGCAGAAACAGCACGCGCTGCGGGAAATCCGTCCACTCCGGGTCGCCCGGCGTCATCGCCAGGATCACCGTTCCGCCGTCCATCTTCTTCTCCAGGATCGCGGGGCGCTCGTCTTCAAACCGCGCCGGCACGTGCGCCGTCTGGCTGCCGGTCACCTCCCAGTACTTGTAGAACCGCACGGCGCGGAAGTCGCCGCGGCCCACGCCCTTGAATGTCTCGAACGCCGGATAGTCGTAATCCACCGTCGCCAGCGACGTTTCCGCGTGCTCCCCCGAACCGCCGGGCGTGATGACGCGCCGGAGCCCGCACGGCGCCAGGTCCCCGAACGTCCGCTGGAACGCCGCTGCGTCCGTCGAGCGACCCGGCAGGAACAGCAGGCCCGCGCCCCGGCCCAGCGCCTGGCGCAGCGCGCTGACCGTCGCGGGCGCGGCGGCGCTCACGTCCGCCAGGATAATCACCCCAGCCCGCGCCGCCTCCGCGGCGGCCTCCGCCGCGTCCGCCGGCAGCGTCCGCACGTCGAAGGGCGAGTCCTCGCCCATGTCCAGCGCCGCCCTCAGAAAGTACGCCGCGTCCTCCCGCGGCTGCGCGGAGGGCCGCCCGTTAAGAATCGCCACCCGGATGCGCGGCCGCACCCGCGCGTTGAAATAGAACACGTTGTTCGCCGGATCGGCGTCCGCAGCCTCGACCCGCACGCAGCCCGCGTTGTCGCCCACCCGGTCGAAGCGGTAGCGGAAGCGCACGGGTGCCGCCCCGCCCGCCGGCAGCGCGATCTCGCGCGTCTCGACCGTAGCGCCGTTGACTTCGAAGGCGACCTTCACGCGCGCGCGGGCCGTCTTGCCGAAGTTCATCACCCGCGCGGTCACCAGCCGCGGCCTGCTCTCCATGAGCAGCCCCCGCGGCACGTCGGCCTGCACGATCGCCACGTCGTCGCCGTCGACCGCGACCGGCTTCACGACCAGCTTCACGCCCCTGCCCAGCCGCCAGTCCCCGCGGTAGCGGGCCCAGCCCACCTTCTGCAGGTCGGAGACCAGCACGATCTCCTTGCGCCCCGTCTTTTCCGGCGCGAGCATTTCGTTGGCCTTGCGCAGGGCCGCGTCGAGGTTCGAGGCGCCCTGCCCCGGCCGCAGCTCATCGAGCGCCATGCGGACTTCCGCGGGCCCGGCCTCGAAGCCCGCCTCGACCCGCGGCGCGGCGTCGAAGGCCAGCACCGCGGTCTGCGCGCCGCCCTGGCCCGCCTGCCGGGCCAGTTCGCCGAGCGCCTCGCGCAGCGGCTTCTCCAGCGCCGGTCGGCTCATCGATCCTGACACGTCCACCACCACCACGCGCGCCACCCCGGCCGCGCCGCCCTGCGCCGCCCGGCGCGCGAACAGCGGGTTGGCGAACGTCAGCGCCAGCAGCAGGCACGCCAGCATCCGCAACGCGATCAGCAGCGCCTCCCACAGCCGCTTGCGGGCCAGCGTCGCCCGCGCCGTGCTGACGAAGAACCGCAGGGTCGGAAAGTCCACCCGCCGCACGCGCTCCCGCGTCAGCAGGTGGATCAGCACCGGCAGCAGCACTCCCGCCGCGCCGATCAGATACAGCGGATTGGCAAACCACGCGTTCATCATCCCATCCGGCTCCGTTTATACAGGCACTCGCTCAAGGCCAGTTCCAGCGGCGTGCGCGTGTTGAACAGCCGATAATCGGCCTTCACGT
>JAQBFL010000511.1:0-4136 GCA_032123415.1 bacterium
GTCTACCCGATCGAGCTGCAGTTCGTCGCGTCAGGGAAGACCAAGTTCGATATGCGATCGAGGACGACGACGAGGACGAGAACGATGGCCACGAAAGCCCGTCGGTCTGAGAGGTACGGCCTCGCTAGAGTAAAGGGGATACCCAGTACGTGTGCATATCGGGAACCCCTTGCTCACTTCAACGGTGCGGTAAGATCATCACTATCCCATCAGCACAAAGAACGACATGCCTGCCGCAGCGATCAGACGCCACCATCCGAACACGGCCAGCCCTCGGGTGTTCAGCCACGCCACCATCCAGCGTACTGCCACCACAGCAGAAACAAGAGCTGTAATGAATCCCAGAGCCAGGGGCAAAGGTCCAAAGGTTTCCAACATCAGTGCGCCGCACGTGACGGCTTTGTAGGCTGTAGCCGCGCCCAGAGTCACCAGTCCCAGCAAAAAGGCAAATTCCACAGCGGCTGTCAGGGAAAGTCCCACTGCGATGCCTCCCAGAATAGCCGCCAGACTGCGGCTGACACCGGGCCACATGGCCAGACATTGGGCGAGACCGATTATCAGTGCCCCTCGCCACTCCAAGGTTTCCAATAGATTGCCGCCGGGTTTTCGAATGCGGCGGTTGAGCAATAGAATCACCAGACCGCCAACAGCCCAGGCGCCAACCACCGGCCAGGGACCAAAGAGATGAAGCTCAATCAGCTCATCAAAGAGCACTCCGAGTATCGCTGCCGGCAAGAAAGCGACCACCAGTGCAATCAACACAGAGCGACCTTCGGGGTCCTTTCCAAACAGGCCGTTCACCAAAGCGATGATGCGCGCGCGGTACAGAGCGAATACCGCAAACATCGCACCGGCTTGAATGGCAATGGCAAAGGCATTGGTCGCCTCATTTTGCGGAAGGCCCATCAGTTTCTGGGTGACCAGCAGATGGCCGGTGGAACTGACCGGTAGAAATTCTGTAATTCCCTCAACCAGTCCCAGAACCAGGGCTTGCCAGATTTCCATAGAGATCCTTTCTAATTGAACAGGTGAAGACAATTGAGCCCGAAGAAGAACAGGTAGGCCACCCAGACGAGTCGGGGCGTGTAGCCGCCTTCGGTGCGCAGGACCACTCCGTCAGCCGGCGTACGGGTCAGAAAGTGCAGCAGTGCAACCTCCCCGAGGTACGGGGCATGGGCCGCACTCGACTGGATGCACGCCAAGCAACGTGCGGTCGGGCAGCGGCCAGCAGGCGGCCAGCGCCGGGGGGAATAGGGGGCGGTCCTACCGCTAGCAGTTAACGACTTAAGCACGCGACTGCCTTCCCGGTGTTGTCCAGACGGCGGCGCAGCCGATGGTCCGCTTTGAAACGAGCGGTGAGGCGCTGGCGTTGAAAGGCCACCTCACCGTCGCACGATAGATCGCACCAGCATGCTCTACTCTTGGCATCCTTGGCATGAAGAACTGCCTACTCCACAAGCGCTTCCCTGTAACCTGTTATCTGTAGGACCGTCCCCGATTCCCCCTGGGGCGGCTGAACGCATAAGTCGCCATCAACAGGGCCAGCGCCGCCAGCCCGAAGCGTCCCGACCACAGGAGCAGCACGACCGCGGCGGCCGTGAGCGCGAGCCACAGGCCGATCCGGATGGCCGCCTCCAGCGGACCGATCTCCAGGCGCCGCGCGCGCCGCCACAGGCCCGCAGCCCCCCACAACACGGCCGCCCCACCCCCAAAGAAGAACAGGTAGGCCACCCAGACGAGTCGGGGCGTGTAGCCGCCTTCGGTGCGCAGGACCACTCCATCAGCCGGCGTGCGAGTCAGGAAGTACAGCAGCGCAACCTCCCCGAGGTATGGGGCATGGGCCGCACTCGACAGGATGCGGGCGCCGAGCAACGTGCCGTCGGGCAGTGGCCAGCAGGCGGCCAGCACCTGGGGCGTGAGAATGCGCGCATGGTCCAGCCGTCCGGACACGCGCGCGGCGCCGACACCGAACGCGTTGGCCGCGGGGCTGTAGCCGGCAACGATCGGACCGGCGTCGACGTCCCAGCGGCTGTGTGCCTTCGGGCTGTACAACGGCCACTCGCGCCAACCGGCGGTCAGGGCGTGGCGTTGCCAGAAGTACCTTTCGTAAAGCTCATACCAGCGTGCCGACAAGTCCGGCCATAGTTCATGGGCGAACATGAGGATCCACGAGTTGCCCGTGCCGCGGGCCGTGTCGTAGATCGCTCCCGTCACAGGATCGGCAATGTAGGGCACCATCCCCTGCTCGTCCGTCAGCGGCGACTCGAACGCGCGGCGCGCGCGGGCCACAAAGGCGCCGTGGTCCAGGCCGGTCAGGTCGTCGGACCGCCGGATGAAGGCGATCGTGGCCAGCACGTCGATCGGATAGCACTCGTACGGGTAGTCGTCCAGAATGCCGAAGCGCGAGCGGTCGAGCTCGCTCGCCATGGACGCGGCCTGGTCGCGCAGCAGCTCCAGATGGTTCGTGCTGCCCGTCAGCCGCTGGTAGCTCGATATCCCGGCGATCAGCAGGCCGCGGAAGAACACGTTCTGCTTGTGGAGGTAGCCGGGGCCCCAGTGCTGCCGCACCCAGGTGTGATGCAGGGGGTCGGCCACCAGCGCGGCGGACGCCTCGATCGCCTCGCGCGCGTAGACGGCCGGCGCCGTGCGCGCCAGCGACGGATCGCGCTCCCATTCGCTCTGCAGCGATTCCGTCGCCATCAGGTAGAAGACGGCCCCGAACATGGGCCACTCGGTCGATGGCACGTCATACAGGGCCAGGTTCGCGGCCGTGCCTTCGGCGATCCGCGCCAGCGCCCAGGGCGCCAGCCGCGGCGAGAGCGACCGATGCAAACGCCAGGCCAGCGACGGAATCGGCGCGCCATAGAGGTCCGGTCGCGCCAGTTCCCGCGCCAGCCGCACGCCCGGCAGCACCAACAGGTAGACCGCGAGCGCCGCTAGCACGGCGGCTTGCACCCCCGCGCAGAGCCGGAAGATTCGCCGGTGCATTTCCTTGTTCATTGGATTTTCCTTGTTGGCTGTTGGACATTCAATTCGATTGTCGATCGCTCCGCCGCCCGGCCAGCCGGATGCGCTGCACGGTCAGCCCGCGCCAGTCCGCCATCGGCCCTTCCATCTGGCGCTCCAGCACCTGCCGCATCTCACGGGCCCGCCCGCGCACGGCAGCCTCCTCGGCCCCGGCTTCGAGCTTGTCCAGCGCCGGCAGCGACGCGGGGCCGAGGCGGCGCAGGTAGCTGAAGTCAACCGACACGCCCGGCCCGCCCATCTCGCGGCAGTGGGCCACGTTGAATCGCGCAATGCGTCCATCCACGTCCGTCAGCACCCAGGCCGTCAGCGCCGCATACAGGACCGTGAGGTTTGCGTAGACAAGCCAGTTGTTCGTCCGCCGCATCGCCAGGCGCCCGCAGGCCAGGACCAGCCCCACCGCAACCAGCAGCATCCACACCGCCGCCGCCGCGCGCAGTCGCGTCAGCCCGTACACGCCCACATACAGCCACAGCCGCCATCCCGCCGCCGCGGTCAGAATCACGTTCTGCGCCACCCACGCGTAGAGCAGCGTCCGCACGGCGCGGCCGTCCTGACCATCGCGGCCCGGACGGAACACCCACAGGATGAACGCTCCCGCGAGCAGGGCCGTGGCCACCAGCGGATAGGCGCCGCGGTGCGCGTACTGCGCGTAGGTCATGCCGTTGGGGAGAGCGGCCCCGCCCAGGAGATACCGCGCATCGAGCAGGTTCTGGAGCGCGAAGACCGCGTTGAAGAGCCCCAGCGTGCGGGCCAGCGGCAGCATCGGCGCGGCAGCGACCAGGCCCGGCGGCATGGGCGGCGGAGCGGGGGCGGCGCGCCGCACGCGGTAGCGCAACAAGCCCCACGCCAACGATGCCACCGCAAACCAGAACAGCCAGCGCAACGGCGCGAACCAGTCCTCGGTCAGGCGCACGACCCAGTCCCTGAACTCCGCGAGCCAGAGAGCGATGACCGGGTTTGCAATCGAGAACAGGAGCAGAAAGGCCAGCGTCAGGCCGACCGGTAGGCCCCAATTGCGCGCCAGGTGCCGGGAGGGGCGCGGTTTGGCCCCGCGCGAACGGCGGGCGAGAAACCGCCAGTCACGCCAGGCGCAGGGCCACGCGTTGGCC
>JAQBFL010000512.1:0-4052 GCA_032123415.1 bacterium
GCTCGACGCGCGCCTCGAACGCATCCGCGCCCAGGCGCCGCGCGTCGTCGTCCGCTACCGCAAAGCTCTCAAAGCGCGCCTCGCACAGGTTGGCGTCCTGATGCGCGCGGACCCGCAGAACCTCTGGAAGGAGGTCGTGCTGTTCGCCGACCGCTGCGACATCTCCGAGGAAATCACCCGGCTGCGAAGTCATTTCGATCAAGCCAAACGCATCATCGAGTCGCGGGACGCCGCCGGGCGGACCCTGGACTTTCTGTGCCAGGAGATGTTCCGCGAGATCAATACGATCGGCTCCAAGGCCAATGACGCCGCGATCGCAACGCACGTGGTCTTCTTCAAGACCGAGTTGGAGTGCATCCGCGAACAGGTTCAGAATGTCGAGTGACCGCCGCCCCCTGCTGATCGTGGTCTCCGCGCCCTCCGGCGCCGGAAAGTCGACGCTCTGCGAGCGGCTGCTGGCCGAGCGCGACGACATCGTCTACTCCGTGTCCTGCACGACGCGGCCGCCGCGCGGTCAGGAAGTCGACGGCGTGGACTACTTTTTTCTTTCGGAAGCGGAATTCGAAGCGCGCGCGGCGCGCGGGGAGTTTCTCGAACACGCGCGCGTGCATGGCCGCCGCTACGGCACGCTGCGCCGGACGGTCGAGGATGCGTTCCGGGCCGGCAAGAGCGTGCTGATGGATATCGACGTGCAGGGCGCCTCGCAGATCCGCGAGAACCTGCGCGCCGCGCCCGCGGGCGATCCCCTGAAACGCGGCTTCATCGACATCTTTATCGAGCCGCCATCGCCGGCCGAGCTGCGCGCGCGGCTTGTGAAGCGGGCCGAAGACGCGCCCGAGGAGATCGACCGCCGGCTCCGCGTGGCCGAAGAGGAAATGCGCCGGCGCGGGGAGTATAAGGTACGGATCGTCAACGACGACCTCAACCGGGCCTACCGCGAGTTCGCGGCGTGCCTGGAGCGCACTCCAAACCTCGAACCCCGAGACCCCCCATGACCGATAAACTTCGCCTTGGCGTCAGCGCCTGCCTGCTCGGACAGAAAGTCCGTTACGACGGACAGCACAAGCTCGATCGTTTCATCGTCGACACGCTCGGACGGTACGTCGAATTCGTCCCGGTCTGCCCGGAGGTCGAATGCGGCCTGGGCGTGCCGCGCGAGTCCATGCGGCTGGTCGGAACCCCGGAGGCGCCGCGCCTGATGACAACCCGGACGCACGTGGACCTGACCGACCGCATGCTCGCCTGGGCCCGCAAGCGCGTGAGGGAGCTGGCGAGCGAAAACCTCTGTGGTTTCGTCTTCAAGGCGCGCTCGCCCAGCAGCGGCATGGAGCGGGTCAAAGTGTACGGCGCCGGCGGCGGCATCGCGGGGAACGCCGCCGGGTTGTTCGCGGGCGAGTTCATGAGGGTTTACCCGCTGCTGCCGGCCGAAGATGAGGGCCGGCTGAACGACCCCGTGCTGCGCGAGAACTTCATCGAGCGCCTCTTCGCGCTCGATCGCTACCGCCAGGGCCCCGCGCGGACAAGAACCGCACGCGCCCTGATGGAGTTCCACGCCGCGAATAAGTTCCTCTTCATGTCGCACGACGCGCGAAACACGACGCTCATGGGCAGGCTGGCCGCGGAAGCCAACCGCGTCAACCTCGACGGGACCATGGCCGCCTACGAAGATCTGCTGCTCAGAACGCTCGCGCTGATCGCCACGCCCGCCAAACAAGCGAACGTCTTGCGGCACATGCAGGGCTACTTCAAGACGTTCCTGACCGCCGACGAAAAGGCGGAACTCGGCGAGGTCATCGGCGCCTTCAAGACCGGGTTGACGCCCCTGATCGTCCCGGTCACCCTGATTGCCCACTACACGCGCAAGCATGACGTGAGCTACCTGCGCGATCAGACTTACCTTTACCCGCATCCGCTGGAAATGAAGCTGCGCAATCATGCCTGAGCCACAAAACGCCGCGCGCGGCCGAACGGCCGCGTCGTGCCGAAGAGGCACACCCATGGCCACCTCGGCCGCGCCCCCCGGCCGTTGCGATCCGCGCCGCACGCTCGAACTGCGTGGCGGGGACCGCGGCGCGGGGCCGGTGATCTACTGGATGAGCCGCGACCAGCGGTCGCGCGATAACTGGGCTCTCCTTCACGCGCAGGATCTGGCCCTGGCGGCGCGGCGGCCGCTGGTCGTCGCCTTCGCGCTGGCGCCTGCGTTCCTGGGGGCGACCTGGCGGCAGTATGCCTTCATGCTCGAAGGGCTGAAGGAGGTCGAAAGCGACCTGGCCGCCCTCGGCATCGGCTTCCGGTTGCTGACCGGCGAACCGCCGGCCGCGGTGGCGGCTTTCGCGCGGCGCGAGGGCGCGCAGACGATTGTCAGCGACTTCGACCCTCTGCGCGTCAAGCGCGGGTGGGTGGAAAACCTCTGCCGCCGCGTGTCGTGCCCCGTGGTCGAGGTCGACGCGCACAACATCGTCCCGTGCCGGATCGCGTCGCCCAAACTCGAATTCGGCGCCTACACGCTGCGGCCTAAGTTGCGTCGCCTGCTGGGGGAGTTCCTCACGCCCTTTGCGCGCGTCACGGCGCACCCCTGGAATCCGCCCGCCGCGCCGGCGACCGACTGGGACCGCGTGGCCGCCGGCCTGAAGGCCGACCGCGGCGTTGGGCCGGTCGAGGGGCTGAAGCCCGGACCGGCCGGCGGCGAGGCCGCCCTGCGGCGGTTCGTCGCGGATAGGCTGGCCTTCTATGACGAAGAGCGCAACGACCCCGTGGCCGACGGGCAGTCGAACCTTTCGCCGTGGCTGCACTTCGGGCACCTCGCGCCCCAGCGCGCGGCGCTCGACGTGCGGGCCGTGGACAACGTGCCCGCCGCGTCGCGCGATGCGTTTCTCGAAGAGCTGATTGTGCGGCGAGAGCTGTCCGATAACTTCTGCTTCTACAACCCGAGCTACGACGCGGTGGCGGGTTTTCACGCCTGGGCGCGCGCCACCCTGGACGCCCACCGGGCGGACCCGCGCGAACGCCTCTATGGCGCAGCGGAGCTGGACGCAGCGCGTACGCACGATCCCTTGTGGAACGCGGCGCAGACCGAGATGACGCGCCGCGGCAAGATGCATGGGTACATGCGGATGTATTGGGGAAAGAAGCTGTTGGAGTGGACCCCGTCGCCGGAAGAGGCGTTGCGTCTGGCCAACCTTCTGAACGATCGCTATGCGCTGGACGGCCGCGACCCCAACGGCTACACCGGGACCGCCTGGTGCATTGGCGGCGTCCACGACAGGGCATGGGGAGAACGTCCGGTATTCGGCAAGATCCGGTATATGAACGACAAGGGCTGCAAACGTAAATTCGATGTGGCGGCTTACGTCCGGAAGTCGGGATCCCCAACATCATGAGAAATGCCGGCTTGCTATTCACGCCGCGCTACCCTATGAATCTTTCCGGCATCCCTCTTTCAAGCGGAGGCGGAAACCGTATGTCCACTGTAGCGACGACACACGCACTCAGGACGGCGGCACGGGCCTGCCGACTCCATGGTCTTCCGGTTGTCCTGTCGATGGCGCTGGGCGCCGCGGTCTTGACCGCTTCCTGCCGGTGTTCTTGCGCCGCGCCCGAGGCCGGACCGGCACGCACTGCGCCTGACATCCGGCGCGAGCTGCTCGTGCCGTGGGACGAGCTCGACGTGATTCTCCAAAGCGGCCCGCGGCGCGTCCTGACGCCCTGGACGGCCTACGCGGAGCTCGTCCGCCAGGCGGCGGAGCGCGAAAAGTCCGCCCCGCCCGCCCCCTGGGTCTTCGGGCCGGCATCCTATCGCATCGCGCTCGAACCGCAACGCGCGGTGATCGAGGGGGAGATGGACGTGGAGCTGCTGGAGGCCGGCGCGCCGACGTGGGACTTCCGCCTCGCGCGCACGCTCCTCATCCGCGACAAGACAATCGACGTCTCCTGCTGGCTCCAGACGAACGCGCTCGACATGCCGCAGGACGGCAACACGGTCATCAAGACGCTGCCGTCCGACGTGCAGGACCTCTTCGCGTACGACGTCATCCTGATGCTCGACCCCGACC
>JAQBFL010000513.1:0-4947 GCA_032123415.1 bacterium
CCTCTCAGACCGACGGGCTTTCGCGGCCATCGTTCTCGTCCTCGTCCTCGTCGTCGTCCTCGATCGCATATCGAACTTGGTCTTCCCTGACCTGAGCGACGGGAGAGAACCGGTCCACCAGTTTCGAGAGCATGGAGACGACTCGAATCCGACGACGAGGACGAGGACGAGGACGAGCGGAGCCATCCGCCCTCTCCGTGGCCTTCTATCTCTGCATATTGAGCAATCTCGTCACTAGCCCCAGAAATGATACACGGGCATTCGCAATACCGCCCCGAGAATGCCCCAGAAACTGCCGACAAGAAACTCGCCGATCACCAGGCCAACGAAGAAAGGAATGGCATTCTGATACGCTTTGGCGCCCCCATAGCGCGTGATTAGGGACTTGGCCAGCCAGGCGACAAAGATGCAGGCCCAGAGCTTGCTCATGGACCATGACGAACACGTGGCATAGCCCACCGGATGCCACAACCACCAGGTGAAGCGCGTGCGCATGCCCCCGAGAAAGAAAGTGAAAAGCAGGCCGACCCCGGTGGCGACCGAGGCAGGCACGCGGGCGGACTCGGGAAAGTTCATCCAGTTCTCCATTCGCCGCCAGGCATCGGAAGAGAATGCGTAGCCGGCGCCCCGGCCGCTGTAACCATGGACATGGATGGCATGCAACAAGGCCCAGATGGCCGAGAACAGGCCCACAACCAATGCAATCGCCATGGCGCCCATCATGGAACGGGCCGTCACACGAGACGACTGCGCGATCTTGAGTCCCTCGGCGGCATGCGCCGCGTAGTGAGCCCGGTAGGCCCGGTTGAAACCGAAGAACAGGGAGAATGCGCCAAGGTTTCCGGCGTCCGCCTGGGCGGTACCCGTCGCATTGGTGATCAGCAACTCAGGGCCCATGGCGTGCAAGTCGTGGGCCGGCGGCCCGAGCTCGGCGCGCATGCGCGCAATCGCCAACCCGTAGAGGAAGAAGATCAGGAAGAAGACGAACATGTGGACGGGGCCGCCCCCCAGAGCCACGCCGTAGCCGACCAGAAGCGCCCAGCACAGGAAAAACCCGATCAGGGCGGACCGGTATTTCATCGGCTCGCGAGTCTCGTCGAGCGGGTCTGGTCCACCCACGGCCGTTCGCCAGACTCCGGCCAGATGGCGGCGCGCCAGCCAGATGCTGAGCAGGCCAATGGCCAGGTACGCGCCCCCCGCCTGCTCGTTCGGGAAGGGGAACCCCGGCAGTTCCTCCACGCCCAGCGCGGAGACCACGACGCATTGCACCTGGAAGAGAACGAAGAAGAACCAGCAACTGAAGGCCAGGTCCGTCGGCAGGAAGAACGCCAGCCCGATCACGAACGGATACAGATTGATATGCGTCCACGCAATGGCGGTCCACGGCCGCTCGACGCAGTAGTCCTGGAACTCGAATACGCGTACCACCGGAATATGTGGCACGGACGGAAAAAGGAAATTAAGACCGTTCAGGATGTCAATGAAAGCGGCAATCCCGAAGGCGATCCAGAAGACACGACTGCGGAGCATTTCCTGCAGCCGGGTCGCCAGAATCAGCGGGATTTGAATCACAGGAAAGCTGAGGCGTTCCTTTTCAGTCCAAGCCTGCCGAAAGATCGCCATCAAGAAAGAGAAAGCCGCCATGATGGTCAGGAGCACCACCGACCAGAATGCGATCGGTTTAGCCCAGGCGAGCAGGATCTCACGGCGGTACATCGAGGCGTTGCCGACGGCCATGTCCGCCGCGGCCGCCCTGTCGGTGACAATGGCCCAGCTCGGGAGATGTGGCAGAATCAGTTCCGCCCACCGATTCTGCGCATCGGCGCCATACGTCGCGTGCGAGAGCATGGGGATAAGGACTTGCAGCAGGTCATGACTGCACAACGTCCCCGCCACGGAGAGCATGACGTAGATGGTCAGCAACTCGCCCGCGGAGAGCGCCCGTGCGGGCCAGTATTTCCTGATCGGCAGATTGATGAGCGCAATCAGAAAAAGAACCGTCGTAACGTGAAAGAAAAGCGAAATCGCCGTCGAGTGTCCCGTGTACCAGATCAGTTCGGTCTGAACGACCCACATGGCCAGCGCCGGCATGAGCGCACAGGCCATGCCGATCGCACGCAGGGTGACCGCGCGCGGCGCTTGATCAGCTTCTTCCGTCATGTGAGGCTCTCATGCACCCAACGCCCTGTCATGGCTCGACGGTCGGGGCCTTCACACAGCCATTTCCCCTATGGCTGTTCAACCTGATAAGGAATTGCTTTCCAGACGGCACGAGCGCCGGACCGCGGGAACGAGCCCGAAGCAGCGTTCTCCATGGCTGGTAGAATGCCAAATGCGGGCCGGAGACGTCAATCGCGTTGTTGACGCGGGCAGCCATTCTCATTATGGGATCGAAGACGGAGGGAAGCGGGAGGAATGAGGGCGGAAAGAGCGATTGCATGCGACTGAGGTCCGAGGCTGCCGCGGGCGCGGGGTAGATGTGCATAGCTTCAGGTGCGGGTTGGGGCGGAGGGTGAGCACGAAAGGAGCGGATTTTCGCGCAAAAGGATAGTCCATCGGCATGATGGCGGTATCAGGGCACAGTACGGCCGGGGGTAACGGTCAGGCATCGGCGACGGCATAGGGGCCAATTTCGAGCCCGCGCATCATGAAGTCGAGCATGGCTTCCCATGAGGGGAAATCGATGTAGTGCATCAGGGCGCGGATGTGCTCGAAGAAGGTCTTACGCGTGGGCAGTTTGGCGCGGATGAGCCGATAGGCATCGTCGCAGTAGTGCAGGAAGGTGTGGGTGAGCAAGGCGAGCATGTTCATGGCTGCCAGCAGACTGGATAGATGGTTTTTACCGTGGCCGAAGTTGTGCTCCAGGTGGTAGCCCTTGGTCTTGAGCGTATTGTTGTTTTCGTTTTCGATCTTCCACCGACAGCGGCCGGTGGCGACGATGGCGGCGACATTCTCGTCGGTGATCTTCCAGTCCGTCACCCATGCGCAGTGATACGGCGTCTTGCGGTGCTTGCCGGTGATGGTCACCTCGCACCAGTTGACTTTGAGAGATCCTTGGCCTTCGACCAGCGGGACGCCGTTGGCGTAGCGGTAGACATGCTCTTCCCAGTGGCCCTTGGCGTCCCTGATCCGCATCCTCACCGTGCGCAGGTCACGGCCATCCTCTAACAGGCCGATCCATTTGTACAGATGCGTGTGGGAGTCGGGCTTGCAGGTGAAGATGAAGTGACCGCGTTGGATCAAAACGCGCCGACAGAACGGCTGATGGGCGTAGATATCATCGCCCAGATAGGTCACGTTGTGGTTCAGGGCCGCCAGATACCGCGCGGCCTCCTTGTCCATCCAGCGTTTGGCTGCGGCGATTTCGCAGTCCTGCTTGTCGTGGCCGTCCTGGGGCACGATGAACTCGGGCCGCAAGGCGATGGCGTGCTTCTGGCCCGGAGCGACGATCACCGGGGTAATGGCGCTGTGGTAGTAAGTCATCGGACCGCTCTTATGTTGGATCGTCGAACACTGGTCGCAATGGATGTTCTCGGAAGCGAAGTACCAGGTGCCATCCAAGGCGATGGGCGTGGTGCCCCCGAAGGTCTGGAAGGCCGATAGCGTGCCCGCCTCGCGCAGCCCCTCGAAGATCTCGTCATAAATCGGGTAAAGTTCCTCGGGTGCCACCTCGTCGAGCGTGTCACGAATGTGATTATCACAAGGGATCTCCCGGATCCGGAACAGCGTTTGGGCGTTGCTTTGGCCCTTGTTCTCCTGCATGGCTTTTTGACCGGCCAGGAAGGAAGGGCATTGGGTGTAGAAGACGGAAAACGCACTCAGGGCGATGTCTTCCATCGTGTACTTTCTGTTCTTGCCGGTACGCCGGTCGTGGAACGCGCCGAACCGGCGGTGGATCGACCCGATCAGATCGTCGAAGCGCCGCAGGCTCATGCGCACAGCCTCCGGCGGAAGTCCTCAGCCAGCGGCCGCAGATAGATGTCCTTGACCCGCACTGAAAGTGTTTGATCGCGATCGTTGCGGCTGCGTCCGACGGTCGCGCCCACATGGATCCAACCCGCGGCCCGGTAGCAGGTTCCCCGAAACCGATCGCGATCCACGAAGGTCTCCAGCAATTCGACGCGGTGTCCGTACTTGGCAGTCCAATCGGCATCGAGGCGACGGACGACATGCCCCAGCAGGTGACTGGCCAGGTGCGGCACGCGCACCCACGGCACAACCAGAAAGCGGGTGTTGTTGGCCAGGCGCGCAAGAGCGCCCCGGCGTTGCTGCGCATTCCACCCGATCCACTCATCGCGGGCTCGGGCCTTCCAGGCTGCCGCGCCGAATAACAGGCAGGCCAGCGGACGCCCCCGGCAATCGCGCGCGAGGTACTTGAGGTTCTCGCCCACGCTGTTGCGCAGGCCCAGATAGTGATGACGCTGCAACAGAAACCGGAACATCGCCAGGTCCGGATGCTTTTCCCCCAGCGGCTCGATCCGCAAGGGTTGAAGGTTGCCGAGCGCACACTCAATCGGTGTCTGGTCGCAGGGCAGGTCGAGCGGCTTGCGATTGCGCAACGCATTGGGACTGGGACGCTGGCGCGCTGGCAACCGAATCTGGCCCTGCCGCTCCAGCTTCAGCAGCAACGTGCGGCAGGCCATATCCTTCAGCCGGCCCGCCTCGTTGCGCCAGTCCCAGCGCCAACACAGTTCCCGCGACAACCGGGTACGGTTCCATGCCGGCTCCGTCGCCAGCCAATGCCGCACCAGGCCGATATCTTCCGGCCCCAGTCGCCGTCCTTGAATGACCTCTTCCGCCTTCACGAGAACAGGCTATACCGCAATCGCCAAACTGAGTCCAGAACTTTTTTCACTTTTTTTTCGCGCCGTCGCCGCACAGTCGCGCCCCCGTTCCTCTTTCCTCCCTCTCCCCTCCGTCCCCGCTGCCATAATGAGAATGGCTGCG
>JAQBFL010000514.1:0-4171 GCA_032123415.1 bacterium
CTGCTCGAAGCGGGGGTGATCACGTATGTGGCGCCCAAGGACGAGCTGGAGCTCATTCTGGGGCGATGCAGAACGGAGCCCCTCCGCCGCCTCGAAGACGTTCTGCGCGACGTGCGGGAGTCGTCGACCGAGATTCAGATCCTTCCGGACGAGGATACCTTCGACGTAGGCGACGTGTTCGACGCCGCGGAAGATGTCCCGGTGGTGCGTATCGTGAACTCGATGCTGATCGAAGCCCTGCACCGCGGCGCCAGCGATATTCATGTCGAGCCCCGTGAAGACGGGTTGCAGGTGCGCTATCGTATCGACGGTGTTCTGTATGAAGAACCCAGCCCGCCCAAGTACATGCAGTGGGCCATCCTGTCGCGGATCAAGATTGTGTCCAACCTGGACATTGCCGAACGCCGTCTGCCTCAGGATGGGCGATTCACGATTCACGCCCCGGGACGCGACGTCGACGTTCGCGTGAGCCTGATACCGACCGTACACGGCCAGAAGGCCGTGCTGCGTATTCTGGACCAATCGAACCTCAAACCGAACCTGGCCGCGCTTGGGCTGGAGCAGAACGACTACGAGAAGCTGGAAAAGGCGATTCGTCAGCCCTCGGGACTGATTCTTGTGACGGGACCCACCGGCAGCGGCAAGACGACGACCCTGTATTCCGCGCTGCAGGAGTTGAACCAGCCGGGCGTGAACATCATCACGGTCGAGGATCCTGTGGAGTATCAGTTGCATCGTATCAACCAAATACCCGTTAACGCGGAGATCGGGTTGACGTTTGCGGCCGGTTTGCGCTCCATTCTGCGTCAGGATCCCGACATCATCATGGTGGGGGAGATCCGCGACAAAGAAACGGCCGGCATTGCGGTGCAGGCGGCGCTCACCGGCCACATGGTGTTGAGCACGCTGCACACGAACGACGCGTCCGGTGCGGTTGCCCGTCTGATTCACATGGGCGTGGAGGCTTTTCTCATTTCGTCGGCCCTGATCATGGCCCAGGCTCAGCGCATCTACCGGAAGTTATGCCGCGCCTGCAAGCGCCGTCGCGAGGTGCCGTGGGACGTGCTGCAACTCCACGGCATCGACGTCGACGTCCTGAAGGATGGCCGGCTATACGCGCCGACCGGATGCCTGCACTGCGGCCAGATCGGCTATGCGGGACGCGACGCGGTCATGGAAATCCTGGAAATCGACGACGGCATTCGCGAACTTATTCTACGCGAGGCCACCGCCGCGCATATACGCGATGCGGCCGTGGCGAAGGGCATGCGCACGTTGCGCGATGCGGGTCTGCAGCGCGTATGCAAAGGCATCACGTCGATCGAGGAGATCTTGAGGGTCACGAGTTCATGAAGAAAAGATCGTCGAGCTCTCCCGCGCCCGGGGCCGAGTTTTCCGCGAGCGCCAGGCGCATGGCCGCGCAATCCGAACCGTCGGCGCGGGTTCACAAGACGCCTGGCGCCGGCGCGATTCGCGCGCGCGAGCTTCCCACGTTCGCGCGCGCCATGCATGCGATGCTGGATGCGGGCATGCCGCTGGCTCAATGCCTGAACTCCGCGGAACAGCAGACGGCGTCGATCGCCTTCAGGCAGGTTCTGGAGCGCATCCGTATGGCCGTGCAGCACGGCAACCGTTTTTCGGCGGCGGCCGCGCAATTCCCCGACGTGTTCGACGACATGTTTCTGGGCATGATTCGTACGGGAGAAGTCAGCGGCAGGCTCGCGGAAACCCTCGGCAGCCTGGCCGATCACCTCGAGTCCAGCGCGGAACTGAGGCAGAAGGTCAAGGCCGCGATGATGTATCCCGCCGCGGTGACGGCCTTCGCCGTGTTGCTTACGTCCGGCATCCTGATCTGGATCGTGCCGGCATTCGAGCGTATCTACGACGATCTGGGCGGCGCGCTTCCGGTTCCGACGCGCATGCTGATCACGCTTAGCCGCCTGCTGCGGCACTACTTTGTTTATCTGGCCGCCGCGGTGGCGCTGGCCGTGATCGTAGGCAAGCGTGTGCTCCGTACGAAACGCGGTCGGCACGCGTGGGACAGGGCGATCCTCTGGATGCCGGTGTTTGGGGATCTGGCGCTCAAGGTGTCGCTGGCGCGGTTTACCGAGTCCTTCTCCCAGATGCTGCGCAACGGCATTCCCATCCTTCGGGCGCTCGAGTTGGCGGGTGAGGTGATGGGCAATACGGCTCTGCGACAGGGCATCTTGCGGTGCCGCGAGCGCGTCGAGCATGGGGAGCAACTGGCGGCCGCCATGCGCACCGAACCGCTCTATCCTCCAATGATGGTACAGATGGTGGCCACTGGAGAGAAGACAGGCAAGATCGACGACATGATGGAACGCGTAGCCGTTTTTTACCGTAACGAGGTCAACGTCATGCTGCGGTCGCTCACGGCGCTGGTGGAGCCGATGCTGATCATGGTTCTCGGTGTGCTGGTGGGCGGCGTGGTGGTGTGCATGTTCATTCCGATCTTCAAGTTGCACGAACTGGTCAAGTTCTGAAAAATGAGACGCGCATCCATGCGGCAAAGAGGATTCAGCCTGATCGAGGTGATGGTCGTCGTGGCCCTGGTTGCCGCCGTGACCCTTGCGGCCGTTGCGAACCATTACCGCATCCAGCCGCAGTACATTCTGGAAAAGGCCGCCGGCATGTTGGTCTCCGACCTGCGGATGGCGCGCATGCTGGCGCTTAGCCATAACACGGATGTCACGTTCGAGATGGAGGAAGACGGCAGGGGGTATTCGATTGAGATGACTGTTCCAAGCAATGCGCCACCGACGGGCGCGGAAACAATCGTCCGGCAACTCGACGGACGTTGCGGCTTATCGGTTCACGGTCCGGAGGCGTCGGGTGTTTTCGGATCGCGCGGCGAGTTCCGCACATCCGTTTCCCCCTGGCGCATCAGGCTGGCCGTGCCCCGCGAGGATGCCCGCTGGGTGCATGTGCTTCCGGGCGGCCAGATCAAGACGACGAGAGGCGATGAAGATGAAGACCTGTAACGCGGGTAGCCGTCCCCACAGCGGGATGAAGACGGCGGGATTGACGCTGATCGAGTCGCTGGTGGCAATGGCCGTTCTCGCCGTGTTTGTGGCCACGGCGGTCACGTTTTTGTCCACGGTCGGCCGGTCGGCCGCGTTGACGGAGCATGCGGTGGCGGCGTCGGAGCTGGCGCAGCAGAAGATCGAGCAGCTCCTGCGCTCGCCGTACGGCGACCTGGCGTCCGGGGCCGACCGCCTTGGCGTCTACGATCGCGCGTGGACGGTCAGCCATTCGGGAAGAACGGCGCGGATCGACGTGGCCGTGAGCTGGGCGGCCCTGGACGCTCGGCGCGAGGAAGTTGCTTTAAGAACGTTGCGAACGAGGTGAGGCGGGCAGTCGATGAAACGCGGACGACCAGACAGATGCGCATTCACGATTGTGGAAATGTTCTTCGCGATGGTCATTTCGGGGGTGATCGTCCTTGGCATGGCCGTGTTCTCGATCATGCACATGCGTACGTACCGCAGGCAGGTGCTCGTGCGCGAGCTGCAGCAGAATGTGCGATTCGCCGCCGACGCGCTGTGCCGCGACCTTCGCATGGCCGGCTACGGACTCAACGTCCCGCGCGCGGAACTGGCCGACTGGCTGTCGTGGGCGCCGGGCATGACGGTCAACCCTTGGATCGTTCAAGGCGCCGGCTCGCTGCCGGACACGGTGTCCATCGCTTCGGCCTTCCTGCCGCCCCAGGCCACGTTGCGGGATTCCGTTGCCGCCGGGGCTACCGTGCTGCATGTCGAAGAGGGCCAGGGCGGGCGCTTCGACACGGCGACCCAACGCGTCATCTATGTCGGCCGCGGCGAGACCGCGCGTGTCGTCTCGCGGGCGGGCGACACGTTGACCATTTCCACGTCCCCCACGTCGGCCGGCCAGGGTCTGCGGTACGCGTACGGGGCCGGATCGCCCATCGAGCGGGTCGACTTGGTCACCTACCGCTGCGCGTCGAATGCAGGCCCCTTTGGAACATACCCCTTTCTGGTGCGCGACGCGTCCTACGACTCCGCCACGAATGTGTGGGAGCGTATGGTGGCCGAATACATCGAGGATATGCAGCTTTCCGCAACCGACCTCGTCGTTCGCGCGCGGATTCAAGGGCGCACATCGCAGACCGCCGTTTATCCCGACGTCGCCG
>JAQBFL010000515.1:0-4207 GCA_032123415.1 bacterium
CGCCTGCGAGCTGACCGCGAGGCTGATCAAGGAAAGGCTCGGAGCGCCCGCGTGGTTGCAGTGCGAGCCCGGCGCCTTCACGACCGCGACCGAGACGCGGACCATCGCCGGCGACCTGACGGACGGCAAAGGTTCCGAGGATCTCCCGGTGCGGGTGGTGACTGGTTCGGACGGCGCCGCGCTCGTGGACAAGGCGAGCCCGGTCGTTCTCCTCGGCGACAGCCATACGCTCGTCTTTCACGCCGGCCAGGAGCTGCACGGCACGGGCGCCGGACTCGCGGATCAGCTCGCGGCCGAACTCGGCATCGCCGTGGATGTGATCGGCGTCCGCGGCTCCGGCGCCACGCCGGCGCGCGTCAACCTGTTGCGCCGCGCCAAGGCGGATCCCGCCTACCTCGCGGGCAAGAAGGCCGTCATCTGGTGCTTCGCGGTGCGCGAATTCACCGAGAGCAGCGGCTGGTCGCTGGTGCCGTTCTCGTCCGTCGCCAGGCCCGCCGGCACTGAACAACCCATAGAGAAAACCCGATCAAACTGACGCTCTTGCGTCACGCACTCGCCGTTGTGCCGCAACCCCCCACATGACGCAGCCGGGTGGTGCTACCGAACATCCCGCGGGGGCGACAACTCACGCCCCTGAGGGCAAGAAACTCAGCGCCGTTATGGCAGAAGCCGCGGCACGTTGTTACCCCAAAAACGCCGCGTTTGGGGTTGCGGCGTGCGCGCGGCTGCTCTATCATTCGTTGCATATCGAGCGTGCGCGCGAGTGCGGTTCTGAAGACGAGCCGACTTAGTGTGCCTCCAGCTAAAGGAACAGCCATGGCCTCGACAGGACTGAAGACAGGCGCCGAAGCGATTGCGGCGCGGAACAAACCGCGAACATTCAAGACGACCCCCCGGCCGCTGGTCGGGCACATTCCCACGATCGCCATTACGCCCGTCGCGGACGGCCGGACCGGCGCCTACGAGGACAACGTGGACAAGACGTGGCGGATGGCCGAACGGGTCTACGACCTGATTGCAAAGAACGTCTTCCTGCCGGACGGCACCCCGGTTCGCGTCGTCGTCGCCCCCGAGATCGTCTACGGCCCTCGCACGGGCGCGCTGGCGCAGGAGCATTACGTGCGCGAGGGCGTCAGCGCCAACATCTGGGTCAGCCGTTCCTGGGCCTACAGCGACGAGTTGATGGGCGTCTGCCATGGCATTGGGTCGACCGAGTGGCAGCAGGCGGCCTACGGGTTGAACCAGACCGATCGCCCCGGCGCCGTATGGCTGAAGGCTTTCACGGCCGCGATGGACGAGAAGAAACGTCCCATCTTCTGCATCTACAACCCCGACCTCGAAGACGAGAACGCCCCGCTGACGCCTTACGTGGCCGACCGTCTGCTGCGCTTCGCGCGCTGCGCCGCCGCTGTCGCGGAAATCCGCGGCAAGAACTACCTCAGCGTGGGCAGCGTCTCGATGGGCATCATCGGCTCCGACGTACGCCGCAACTCGATGCTGCAGTACCTGGGCATGGGCACCGTGTCGGTGGACATGGTGGCCGTCAAGGGGCGCATGGACAAGGGCCTCTACGACCACGAGGAGCTCGCGAAGGCGCTCAAGTTCATGAAGAAGTTCTCCATCGAGTACGGCCAGTGCCCGCGCCCCGGCAGCTCGGACGACCTGCTGAGCGACTGCCTCAAGATGACGCTCATCGTCCGCGACCTCATGGTGGGCAACGCGCGGCTGGCCGCGAAGAGCGTGGGCAAGGCCCAGGGCTTTCGGGCCGACGTCGAGCACGCGCAGGGCGCCAACGCCATCGCCGCGGGCACCCAGGGCCAGCGCCAGTGGACCGACCTGTACCCGAACTTCGACATGACCGAGTCCCTGCTGTGCAGCTCGTTCGACTGGAACGGCTACCGCGCGCCCATGATCGTGGCCACGGAGAACGACAGCAAGAACGCCATCGGCATGCTGCTGGCCTCGCTGGTCACGGGCGGTATGCCGCAACTGTTCGCCGATATCCGGACGAACTGGACGGCCGCGAGCATCCTCAAGGCCACCGGCTGCGACGTCACGGACGTGGTGCCGGGCGGGCTGATCGACAAGCGCAATTCCGGCGCGGGCGCGCTGGACTATGCTCTGGACGTGCCGGGGCTCGTGAAAAACGGGCACGAACGTCCGATCTTCGAGGTCGCCGCGGAGCTGCGCGCGCGCAAGTCCCTCCAGGACCAGTTGATCAGGGAAGCCATGCGGCGCACGACCTACATGGGCGCGAACCTGACGTATTTCCCGGGCGACGGCCTGTCGAGCCACTACACCACGCCGGGCGGCATCCCGATGACGGCTTACCGCTACAACATGGTCGGCGAGATGCTGACCTGTTCGGTGGTCGAGGGGCGGACCGTCGAGCTGCCCGAGCAGGTGATCAAACACATCAGCGGCGTCACCGATCCGACCTGGCCGGAATCGTTCTGGGCTCCGCGGGACATGACCTCGTTCGAGTACATGTCGCGCATCGGACCGAACCACGACGCGAACACCTTCGGACTGATCGGCGCGGACATGGTTACGCTGAACGCCATGTTGCGCGTTCCGGTCGACATGCACAACGTGCCGGCGGACCAGATCTTCCGCCCGACGATGTGGGATCGCTACGGCGGGAACGATTTCCTGGTGTGCCGGGACCTTGGCCCGCTGTACGCCTGAGAAAACGCACGCGCCGACGCGCCTCGGGAAACCGGTTGGAGCGGGGCGGGCGGCTTGACCGCCCCTGCCCACGCCATCGATGTTTTCGCCCGCGAAACCGACGCCAAGAGAGGAGGAAGCCATGTCATTCACGGAAGAACGCGCTGCCGAACGCGGCAATCCCATGGACAAGTGGGGCAAGATGGCCGCGGACTGCAACATGATCGACCCCGCGCTCTATGCGAAGTACGAGGTCAAGCGCGGGCTGAGGGACATCTCGGGCCGCGGCGTGTTGGCGGGGCTGACGCGCATCGGTGAGGTGCACGCCTATATCCTCAACGAGGGCGAGATGGTCCCCGTGCCGGGCCGCCTGATCTATCGGGGGTACTTTCTCTCCGATCTGACCCGGGGCTTCCTGGCGGAAGACCGGATGGGCTTCGAGGAAACGTGTTACCTGCTGCTGTTCGGCGAGCTGCCCGACGCGCGGGCGCTGGACGAGTTCAACGGCGAGCTGCGCAGATTTCGGCACCTTCCGAACAAGTTCGTGCGCAATGCCATCCTGGCGCTTCCCAACCGGGACATCATGAACGTCATGGCGCGCGGCGTGCTGGCGCTCTACGGTTACGACGAGCAGCCCGACGACACGTCGATCGCCAACGTGTTGAGGCAGAGCATCGGCCTCATCGCGCGGTTGCCCATCATGGCGGTCTACGCCTACATGTCGTATGCCCATACCCTCGAGGGGCGCAGCATGTTCATCCACCGCCCGCTGCCGACGCTCTCGACGGCGGAGAACATCCTGCGCATGCTTAGACCGGACCGTTCCTTCACGCGTCTCGAAGCGGTGCTGCTGGACCTCGCGCTCGTGCTGCACGCCGAGCACGGCGGCGGGAACAACTCGTCGTTCGTCACGCACGTGGTGACGTCGTCGGGCACGGACACATACTCAGCGATCGCCGCCGCGCTGGGGTCGCTCAAGGGGCCGCGCCACGGCGGCGCCAACGTCAAGGTCGTCGAGATGTTCGACGAGCTGAAACGCTGCGTCAGGGACTGGGCCGACGAGGACGAGATCGCGGCCTACCTTGCCAAGCTGCTCAATCGCGAGGCGTTCGACCGCAAGGGGCTGATCTACGGCATGGGGCACGCCGTCTACTCGATCTCCGACCCGCGATCCAAAATCCTCAAGTCGCACGCGGAGGAATTGGCCAAACAGAAGGGTGTGGAGGAAGAGTACCGGCTGTACGAACGGGTCGAGAGGCTGGCCCCGGAGGTCATCGGCAAAGCGCGCAAGATCTACAAGGGCGTGAGTGCCAACGTGGACTTCTACTCGGGGTTCGTCTACCACATGCTCGGCATCCCGCGCGCGCTGTTCACTCCCCTGTTCGCGATGTCGCGCATAGTCGGCTGGAGCGCCCACCGGATCGAGGAACTGGCCAACGAGGGCAAGATTATCCGCCCCGCCTACAAGAGCATCGCCGCACGCCGCCGCTACGTGTCGATGGCTGGGCGCTGAGCGCGCTGTGGCCGGGGTCATGGGAGT
>JAQBFL010000516.1:0-11081 GCA_032123415.1 bacterium
ATTTCTCCCCGCTCGTCAGCAAGCTGCGCGAGAACGACAAAACCGTGATCGGCGTCGGCGTGAAGAATTCCACATCGGAACTGCTGATCGCCAACTGCGACGAGTTCATCTACTACGACGATCTCGTCCGCGCGCAACCGCCGCGCTCCTCGCCGTTGCGCTCCCGCCCGCCGACCGCCCGCCGACCGGTGCGTTCGCGCACGGCGTCGCCCGAAGCCGCCGCGGACCGGCCGGCCGAGGCCGAGACGCCGACCGAGGCAACGGACAAGAACCGCGAGGCATTCGCCCTGATCGTGGAGACCTACGACGCGCTGATGGAAGAGCGCGGCGAGGGCGAGAAGATCTGGGGCTCCATGATCAAGCAGACGCTCAAGCGGCGCAAGCCGGGCTTCAGCGAAAGCTACTTCGGCTTCCGATCTTTCAACCAACTCCTCGAAGCCGCCCAGTCCGCCGGCGTGCTGGACCTGGAGCGCGACGACAAATCCGGCGGCTTCGTCATCACCGGCCACCACGCCGGGTGAGCGAGGGTCGCGGATTCAAACATTACGTTTGAAATTGCAGCCCAAATGTTTTTCAGGGCCTCCGCGTCAAGTCCCGCCGGGCGTGGATCAGCGCATGTCCTTCCAGACACCGGCGTGGTAGTCGGCCCCGTGGCGGCGCTGGTGGCGCACCATAACACCTTCGGCGTCGCACAGTACGCCGGAGACGCGACCTGATGACCAGATCCTCCCGTACAAAACGCGCGAGCCGTTGCCGGTTTACACGACAACGGCTCGCTACCTGTCTTGAAAGGTGGCCCGCCAGGGATCCATGAGTTCGATTTTTCGGATCGTTCTAGACGTTCTTACTTGCCAACTCGGTCACCGGACCGGCCTCCTACACAAGCTTCCTCTTAACTGCCGCCATTATACAGTCACGAAACGCTTGGCGGCAAGTTTTTTTCACTTGATGAACAACATTTCCTGGTACGTCGGAAGCGGCCACAGATCATCGCTGACCACATCTTCCAACGAGTCGGCCACCGTGCGCACTTCCGCCATGGCCGGAACCACCCGGTCGCGGTAATACGCGGCGTGTTCGAGGATCGACTCCCCGCCGTGATGCGCGATGGTCGCTTCCAGCGCCGCGATGGACTTCTCCAGTTCCTGGGCCAGTTTCGTGACCCGCTCCAGCGAACATACGGTGGGTTCGACCCCGGCCGTGCGCATGGCCGCGGCCGTCGCGGCCAGCTCACCCTGGTAGCGGTAGGCGGCCGGAAGGATCTGCTTCTTGGCTATGCTGAGACACAGCTTGCTCTCGGTGGCAATGTCCTTGCAGTAGCGTTCGAGGTATATCTCTTTACGGCTTTCCAACTCGCGCCGGGACAACACTTTGTAGGTCTCGAACAGCCTGATCGAGTCCCTGGTGACCAGTGCGTTCAGAGCATCCACGGTGTTGCGCAGGTTCGGCAGCCCGCGCCGCGCCGCCTCCGCGTGCCAGGCTGCGCTGTACCCGTCCCCGTTAAATACCACGTCCTTGCTTTCGGCAATCGCTTCGCGCAACAGCTTCTGAACGGCCGCGGAGAGCTTGGTTGCGTCTCCCTTGGTTTCCTTCTCCAGCGCCGTGGCGAACGTGTCGAGGCTTTCGGACACGATCGTGTTGAGCACGACCAGGGGGCCGGCCACCGACTGGCTCGACCCCACGGCGCGGAACTCAAACTTGTTGCCCGTGAAGGCGAACGTGCTGGTCCGGTTGCGATCTCCCGCGTCACGAGGAAGCGGCGGGAGCGTGTCGACGCCGACGGTCAGCGATTCCGCGCGTTTCGCCTTCTTGACGCCGCCCTTTTCGATTTGGTCGAAGATCTCGGTCAGCAGCTCGCCCAGGTACACCGACACGATGGCGGGCGGCGCTTCGTTCGCCCCCAGCCGGTGATCGTTGCCCGCGTGCGCGATGGACGCCCTCAACAGGGCGGACCAACGGTGGACGGCGCGCACGACCGCGGCGCAGAACACCAGGAACTGCATGTTCTCCTGCGGTGTGTCGCCCGGCTCCAGCAGGTTCATGGACTCGTTGCCCAGGGACCAGTTCAGGTGCTTCCCGGATCCGTTGATGCCCGCAAACGGCTTCTCGTGCAGCAAACAGGACAGCCCGTACTTCTGCGCCACGCGCTGCAGCATGTTCATCACCATCATCTGGTGATCCGCCGCAACGTTCGCGTTCTCGTAGACGGGCGCCAGTTCATACTGGCTGGGGGCCACTTCGTTGTGGCGCGTCTTGACGGGCACGCCCAGCTTGAACAGCTCCCGCTCGGTCTCCAGCATGCAGGCCAACACGCGCTCGGGAATCGCGCCGAAGTACTGGTCTTCGAACTCCTGCCCCTTCGCGGGCTTGGCGCCGAACAGGGTGCGTCCGGCAATTGCCAGGTCGGGCCGCGCAAAGAAGAAGTTGCGGTCGATCAGGAAATATTCCTGCTCGGCGCCCGCCGTGGCGTAGACCAGGCCGGGGTCCGTATGCCCGAAGAGCTTCAAAATGCGCTGAGCATGCTTGTTCAGCACCTGCATCGAACGCAGCAGCGGGGTCTTCTTGTCCAGCGCTTCACCCGTCCACGAACAGAACGCGGTCGGAATGCAGAGCGTGGTGCCGTTGGGGTTTTCCAGAATGTAGGCCGAGCTGGTGACGTCCCAGGCCGTATAACCGCGCGCCTCGAACGTGGCCCGTATGCCGCCGGAGGGGAAGCTCGACGCATCCGGTTCGCCCTGGATCAACGACTTGCCGCTGAACTCGGTGATCGCCCCGCCCTTGCCGTCCGGCGAAAGGAAGCTATCGTGCTTCTCAGCCGTCATGCCCGTCAGGGGGTAGAAGACGTGCGCATAGTGCGTCGCGCCTTTCGAGATCGCCCAGTCCTTCATGGCCATGGCCACCGCGTCGGCTACATCCGGGGCAAGCTTCTCGCCCCGCTTGATCGTGCGCTGAATCGCCTCGTAGGTCGACTTGGGCAGCCGCTCGCGCATCACGGCGTCGCCAAAGACATTCTGACCGAACAACTCGCGCGTGGGCATTTCCAGAAAGTTCAGCGGCGCGGAAATAGGTTTGTAGGATGTGACCGCCTGAATGGCTTCGTGTCTCGCGTTGGTACTCATGTTCTCTGCCTTCCTCCTTATTTGTTTCTAATTCGTCGTGTGTTACAACTATGTATTTACCGCGCCCTGCTCTAGCTACATTCTTGTCTTCTCTTACCTCTTCCTGATCTGCGCGGCTTGGTGGTCTCTCCAAGACTCTAGGGCCATGTTCCCGCGTTTCATGGCCTTTTCCCGCTGCCTTTCGTTCGAACGCCGGAACCCGTGCATATCAGCACATCACACTTCTCGCTAAAACCGTGCCATACGTCCTTACGCACAACATGCGCGACGCCGACGCTCCAGAACCGCGAGACTGTCCTTGAGTCCGCCGCGTCGGTTTCGCGTCAGCCAGAGTCGACGATGCTCGGCCACCGCTTCGGCGAACGGCGCAGCCAGATCCTGGGGCGCGGCCCGCAAGCCGATGGCGCACGCGAGCTTCAGCATCCGGGCCGCGTTGGTGAATTCCGCGCAGATCAGCTCGGCATCCGGCCGGTTCATCCGGGCCTGTGGCAGCGAAGCCATGGACGCATCGACGGCGCGCGCGACAGCCATCAACTCGGGGGGCGGTGCAACGCCCTCATCGCGCAGCAGGCGGAACAGGATGGTCGAGTTGCTCTGCGGTTCACCGGCTTCGAGGTAGACGTTGCCCAAGTCGTGGGCCAGGCGCCCCATGACTCCTGCGTCGTCACGGAAGAAGTAACGATCGAGCGCTCCGATGAAATCGTCTTCCGCGTGGGCCTTGCGGTTCCAGGACAGACCGGCCGCGGCGGCGAACCCCAGGAAGCTCACCGGAAGGTACTGCCAGTGTCCATTGTCGCCCCAGTCCGTCATCAAAACCCCGCCTGCGCCGTGCTCCAGTCCGGCTGCCGTGGCGTTCCGCACATTCCGCAGACAGTTGCCCGTGCGCCCGGACAGGGCGTTCCAGGACGACGTGCCTGGGCAGACGTAAAAGGGTCGGCCGGACGCCTCGAAAAGCCGCCCATGGGCCTCGAACGGGTGGTTCCCCTCGTACCCCCACTCGAGAACCACGCTATTCTCAGGGATGGCGGGCGTCAAGTCCGGATGTTCGAGGACGATATCCCCCCAGAAGTGCATCGTGCATCCCCGCCGCTCGACGCTGGCGTGCAGTTTGCGCAGGAAATCGAGGTAGACCCGGCCTTTGCCGACGCGCTCGCATTCCGTTCGACTGCGCCCCAGGCCCAGTTCCCACGTCTCATCGCACCCCACGTTGAACTTGCGCGAGGTGAAGTTGGGCAGCAGTTCGTCATGCAGTTCCTGCACCAGCTCGATGGACCGCGGATCGGTCGGGCACAGGGTGGTGCCGCACGGGCTCCGCCCTCCCCACCTGCGCTCGAATCCATCGGGGCATTCGGCCAGGGGCCTGTATTCGGGATGCCGCAGCCAGCGCTCGAAGTGGCCGAACGAGTTCTGGTTCGGCGCCAGTTCGACAAAACGTTCGCGGCAGAAGGCATCCAGGCGCCGCATGTCATCGGCAGTCATCGGCGAGGCATCGCGCCAGACCGTTCGATGGTTCTCATAGGCGAACGTGTGCTCGGTGTAGAGTTCCAGGTGGTTGATCTTGACGGCGGCCAGGTCTTCGATCAGCCCTTCGAGCGTCTCCAGCGTGGGAACTTTGTCACGACTGATGTCCAGCATGACCCCGCGGACGGGGTAATCCGGCCCGTCCTGCACCTCGCAGCAGGGCAACGGCTCGTTCCCGTAAAGGCGCCGCATCTGCGACAGCGTGACAGAGGCATAGAACGCCCCCGCCCGGTCGCGCGCCCGCACGCGGATTCCGTGAGGGCGCACCGAGATCTCATACCCCTGCTCCTCCGTGGGCGCGCCGATGCAAACCTCAGGCGTCGCCGGTGCGGATGCCGAGAGCCTCCCGCCCGTCAGCCGCACCGACCGGGGGGCAGGAAAAAGCGCGCCCCGCAGCAGGGCGTTTTCCGTCCTGTCTGGAGGGCGCGCTTCGATGTACGTCTCCTCTAGAACTGGTACGAGAGCTCCCAGCGTACGAAGTGCGCCAGGTCGTCAACATTGTAGTAGTCTTCCGGAGAGAAGACCTCGGCCAACAGATGGCCGTAGAGCCGACCGTTCTTCGTCAGCAGTTTTTCCGAGATGGGAATGGTGAAATCGGTTCGCACCGTTCCGAGCCAGCCGCGGGTTTTGCCGTCGCCCGGCCCGTCGTCTTCGCCCGCCAGCATGTATCCCAGCAACACCTTGGTCCCGAGCTTCTTGGGGTCGCCGACCTCGAACCCGACGTGCGGCAGGGTCACATTGGACCAGCGGCCGGCCGCCTCGGCGTCGAAGGCGTAGACGTACAGCTCGCTGTACTGCGGGAACCGCGACCAGAGCGGGTTCCAGCCTTCGTCCTTATCCGCCGTCTCCGGGTCATCGCCCGTGATCATGTAGTAGCCGGCGCTGAACTTGGCCGACGCGGCAATGGCCGGCGCCGCGATCTTGCCGACGGCGTCCACCATGTAGGCCTCCTGGTCGACCCCATCGTCCATTTCGCCCTGCTGGGCCGCCAATTCGATGCTGGCCGAGAGCTTCTGGTCGGCGGTGCTGGGCATCAGGCGGAAGCCCGCCGTGTGCACCTCGACACCCGGCTGGTTCGTGCCGACTTTATTGACCCAGTCCGACTCGTCCTTGAACAGGTAGTAGACTTCGAACGGCATGCGCTCGATGTCCTTGTTGGTCACGTACAGCCCGCCGCCGGACTCGGTGCCGTCGTTGAACCCGGCGTCATACCCCGTCAGGTCCCGATCCTGCGAATGCACGACCAGTTGGTTCTCGGCCTGGTTGTAGATGCCGAACAGGTCGATGGAGGTCTTCTCCGCGGCGCGCCAGCGCAGGCGGGCGGCGTCCATGTAGATCGTCCGCGACCCGTCCTTGGGCGTGCCTTCAAGCACCAGCTTGCCCGTGCCGTAGATCAGGTCCTGCCGGCCCACGCGCAAGTCGATCTTGTCGCCGAACAGACCCACGAGGTCGAGGTACAGGTTGTCCAGGACGATCTCGTCCATGGCGTCCATGGCGGTGTTGTCGGGATCAATATAGTCCCGGAATTCGTTGCAAATGCGGCCGTAGATGTGGACGCTTGGATCCACGTCCAACTGACTCCACAGACGCGTGCGGAAGCGGAAGAAGTGGTTCTCGCCGCCACGGGTGACGCCCGGGGGATCGGCCACGATCGGAATTTCGTCGAAGTGCGCCTGGCGGATTCGGATATCGCCGCCATAGGTCAGCCACGCCGCGGTGCGCCCGTCATCCGCCTTCTCCTGCGCACACACCCAGCCCGCCGTCAACACGCCCAAAACCGCCGCCACCACGATACTCCGCTTCATGCCAGCCACTTTCTCATTTGGACGCCTCCGCATACACAGCACTACACCACCCGTCATTTTCCTGTTATCACGTTAGCCCGAGGGTTGGCAAGAGCAATCTTGGGGCGCCCGAATCCTTTGGAAATTACGGATGAATCGCGCAGTCCATTCGGTAACGCGGGCGGAAGTTGAACACCGACCCCTGGTCCCAATCCCAACACCTTTCTCTCGGCGCGCGTCTAAACGCATGACAAGCGCGCGACGGGATGCTATGTTCTCGGGCATGGCGGTTTCGGTGCAGTTCGATGCCGTGGTCAAACGCTTCGGCGCGGTGACGGCGGTGGACGGCGTGTCTCTCGACGTCGCGCCGGGGGAGCTTTATTTTCTGCTGGGCCCGAGCGGTTGCGGCAAGACGACGCTGCTGCGCTGCCTCGCGGGCTTCTACGAGCTGGACGGGGGCGCCATCCGCCTCGACGGCAAGGACATCTCCTCCGTGCCGGCCTACCGGCGGGATACGGGCATGGTCTTCCAGAGCTACGCCCTCGGGCCGCACATGACCGTGCGTGAGAACGTGGCCTTCGGCTTGCGCATGCGGCGGACGCCCGCGGCCGAGTTGGCGGAGCGAACCGACCGCGCCCTGCGCGTCGTGCGCATGGAGTCCATGGCCGCCCGCCGCCCGAACGAGCTTTCGGGCGGCCAGCAGCAGCGCGTGGCGCTCGCCCGCGCGCTGGTCGTTCACCCGCGCTGCCTCTTGCTCGATGAGCCGCTTTCGAACCTCGACGCCAAACTGCGCCTCGAAATGCGCGGCGAGATCCGCCGCATCTGCAAGGAGGCCGGCCTCACCGCGGTCTATGTGACGCACGATCAGAAGGAGGCGCTCTCGATCGCCGACCGCATCGCCGTGCTGCGCGACGGTCGCGTGGAGCAAACCGGCATCCCCGAAGAGATTTACCGCCGTCCGCGTTCGACCTTCGTGGCCGGTTTCGTGGGCGAGACCAATTTTCTTCCGGGGCGCGTGACGGCCGTCAGCACGGGCGCCTGCCGCGTGAGCACGGCCGCGGGAGAACTCACCGCCGCGCTGCCGGGCGCCGGACCGACGGTCGGGCGCGCCGTGACCCTGTCGATCCGCCCTGAGTCGGTGCGCCTGACGCCCCCGCCCGCGGACGCCCCCAACCGCTTCCGGGCCTCCGTGCACGATACCGTCTACCAGGGCGAGCTCGCCCAGCACCAGGCCACCTTGCCCGGCGTGGCCGGCGCCGTACCCGCCACGCTCAAGGTCTTCGAGCTGAACCCGCGCCTGCTGGCCCGCGATCATAGCGCGGAAGCGACCGTCTGGATCGATCCGGACGACGTGGTGCTGCTGGAGGAGTGAGCGCATGATCCGCAACCTGCTCGTTCTGGCCGCCTGCCTGCTCGTAGTGGCGCTGCCTTTCGCCCTGCGTCCCCCCGCGGGCGAGACCGATTGGCGCCCGGGCGACCCCGTGCTGACCATCGTCACGCCGCACAACGAGGCCATCCGCTACGAATTCGGCCGCGCTTTCTCCGCCTGGCACCGGGAGCGCTACGGCGTGCCGGTCAAGGTGGATTGGCGCAGTATCGGCGGCACGACCGAGATCATGCGCTTCCTCGCCGGCGAATACGCCGCCGCCTTCAAACCCTGGTGGCGAGCCGGCGGGCGGGTATGGGTCGAGGGCGGCGCGTCCGCCATGCTCGACGGCGCCTACGCCGCGGAAGAGCCGCCGGCCGACATCGCGGCCGACCCCGCCGCGACAGCGGCCTGGGAAGCCCGCCACGCGCTGTGGACGGCTTTCCGCTCGACGGACGATCCCCAGGCCTTCACCTGCCGGATCGATCTCTTCTTCGGCGGCGGCGCCTACGATCACTCCCGCGCCGCGCGTCAGGGCCTGACCGTGACGCCCTGGCCGGACGGCCCCCCGCCGGGTCTCGTGGCCACCGCCGACGGCCGCGAGCTGATCCCCGCCGAGGCGGGCGGCGAGGTCTGGCGCACGGAGTCCTTCTACGGCGCCGCCTTGAGCACCTTCGGCATCTGCTACAACTTCGACCGGCTGCGCGACCTGGGCATCGCCTTGCCACCCGCGACCTGGGCGGACCTGGCCGACCCGGCCTACATCGGCCAGATCGGCGTGGGCGATCCCACCAAGAGCGGCAGCCTGGCCAAGGCTTTCGAGATGATCATCCACGAGCAATGCGCGCATGCCGTGCGCGAGGCCGGTTTCACCCAGGCCGAGATCGCCGCCTTCGAGCGCCGGTTGGGCGCGCGCAACCCGCCGCCCCCGCCCGCCGACCCCGCGGAGGCGCAGCGCCTGGCGACCTACGAAAAGGCCGTGGCGGAGGGCTGGCTGCGCGGCGTGCGTCTCGTGCGCCTGATCGGCGCCAACGCGCGGTACTTCACGGACGCCGCCGGCAAGGTGCCGATCGACGTCAGCATGGGCGATGCCGCCGCCGGATTGGCCATCGACTTCTACGGCCGCTACCAGGCCGAGACCAGCCGCGCCCCCGACGGCTCGCCGCGCATGGCGTACGTCACCCCCGTCGGCGGTTCGAGCGTCAGCGCGGACCCCATCAGCCTGCTGCGCGGCGCCGTGCAGCGCGAAATCGCCCTGCGCTTCATCGAGTTCGTGCTGTGCGAGGACGGCCAGAAGCTCTGGACCTACGCGCCCGGCGCCCCCGGCGGCCCGCACAAGTTCGCCCTGCGGCGCCTGCCCGTGCGGCGCGATTTCTACCCGTCCGACGACCCGGAATTCCAGGCGGCCTTCGAGCGGCACCGCGCGCACACGACGGACGACCTCGGGGACGATGCGGTCAACCCGTACAAGCTCGCCGAGTCGTTTACCTACTGGCCGCGCTGGACGGGGCGGCACTTCAACGTGCAGCGGCAGCTCGTGCGCGCCATGTGCCTGGACGCGGGCGAGGAACTGCGTTCCGCGTGGCGGGCCATCGTGTCGCACGGCGGCCCCGGCGCGAACCCGGCAGCCATGGAGGCGCTGGAGCGGCTGCCGGAGAAACCCCGGCCCCTGGACTGGCGGAGCGCCCCGGGCATCTTCGCCGAACACGATGCGTTCGACACGATGCGCGAATGGACGATCGCGTTCCGCGCCCATTACCGCGAAGCACGGGAGGCTGCACGATGATCGGCCGGCGAACCGCGTGGACCTTCTTCGCCGTGTTCGCGGCGCTGTTCTCCGTGCTGTTCGTATGGCCCGTGGCCCGGGTCGTCTCCGGCGGCTTCTACGTCGACGGCCACTGGACCCTGCGCTACTTCTTCGGGGTGTTCCGCAACCCGATCTACGCCGAGGGGTTGCGCAACAGCCTGGCGCTGGCGACCACCACGACTTGTATCGCGCTCGTGCCCTCCATCCTGCTGGCGTGGCTGAGCCACCGGTACGATTTTGCGGGCAAGACGCTGTTGAGCGCGCTGGTGCTAGTGCCGATGATCCTCCCGCCGTTCGTCGGCGCGATCGGCTTCCAGCAGATTCTCGGGCAGTACGGCGCGCTGAACGCCCTGTTCGGCCTGGGGCCGGTGGACTGGCTGGGCCGCGGCCGGTTCTTCGGCGTGGCACTGTTGCAGGCGCTGTCGCTGTATCCGGTGCTCTATCTGAACGTGACGGCCGCCCTGGCCAATATCGACCCGGCCATGGAGGAGGCGGCCGAGAACCTCGGCTGTCCGGCCTGGTCGCGCTTCTTCCGCATCACGCTGCCGCTGGCGCTGCCGGGCGTCTTCGCCGGCGGTACGATCGTGTTCATCTGGAGCTTCACGGAGCTGGGCACGCCGCTGATCATGAACTACACGCGCTGCACGGCGGTGCAGGTGTACGACGCGCTGAAGGAGATCGGGACCAACCCGTTCCCCTATGCGCTGGTCTTCACCATGCTGGCGTGCAGCGTGCTGCTGTACACGGCCATGCGGCTGCTGATCGGCCGGCGCGCGTTCGCGATGCAGAGTCGCGCCTCGATCGCCTACGCGGCGCGGCGGCCGCGCGGGCTGCGGGCCCTGGCGCCGGCCATTCCCTTCCTGCTCGTCACGGGCTTGGCCCTCCTGCCGCACCTGGGCGTCGTGCTGACCAGCCTCGCCGCTCCCGGAAGCTGGTACCGCGGCGTGCTGCCGGCCGACTTCACCCTCGGCAATTACGCGGAGGCCCTGGGTCACGGCATGACGGTGTCGAGCATCCGCAACAGCCTGCTGTTTTCGTCGCTCGCGGTCACGTTGAACATCGTCCTCGGCGTGGGCATTGCGTTCGTGGTCGTGCGCTCCGACATCCGGGGCCGCTCGATCCTCGACGCCCTCTCCATGGCGCCCCTGGCGGTGCCGGGGATGGTCATGGCCTTCGGGTATCTTTCGATCAGCGCGCTGTTCTCGAACATGACCTGGGTCAAGGAGAGCCCGGCCTGGCAATCGCTGCTTGATGTGCGCACGAACCCCACGCTGTTCCTGGTGATTGCCTACGCCGTGCGCCGCCTGCCCTACATGGTGCGGTCCGCGGTCGCGGGCCTGCAGCAGACCGCCGCGGTCTATGAAGAGAGCGCGGCGAACCTGGGAGCGTCGCCGCTGGCGGTGGTGCGCCGCATCACACTGCCGCTGATCGCCGCGAACCTCGTGGCGGGCGCCTTGCTGGCGTTCGCGTTCTCGATGCTCGAG
>JAQBFL010000517.1:0-3852 GCA_032123415.1 bacterium
CAGCAGTTCGGTCCCATCTGCAGCCCAAGCTGCGAGCCCCAGTCGTCGCCGAAGTAGACGGCGTCGATGTCATACTCCATGGCCTTCCGGATCTGGACGATATGGTGATCCGCAATCGCGCCCAGCAACTCGTGAACGAAGGCGGGATGCTCGTAGAAATCCAGCATGAGGTTCTCCATGCCGCGCAGCGTCCATGCCCGCTCGTACAGGGAGAAGCCGATCGAGAAGACGCGGAATCCGTCCTGGCCTGAGGCGATCGCCCGCGGAATGTCCTCGAAACAACGCGGGGCGAGCGGGTCAGGGAATGAGTAGTTGGCCAGAGTCGGCTCCGGGAGGAGATACTCCTTCACCACGCCGATGTCCTGGTCCACGCTGCGGTCCCAGACGACCCCGAACCCGTCGCGCCACAGGCCCTGGCCGAGCGGCTCGAAGAATTCGCCTGGGCCCCGGCCGGTGCCCAGGACGTGCCCCCCCAACAGGTCCCGCGGCACCCGATCCGCGCCGCCGTAGTGCTGCGCCAGCTTCCAGAACGCCTCGTGCGTGAATTGAAACACCCAGGGCACATAGGGCGGCCTCTCGCCTTGATAGACCATCCGCATCACATCTCGTCGTGTCAGTTTCATATCTCCTCCGTCATCTGTTATCAGTCATCAGTTATCAGTTATCAGTTATCAGTTATCAGTCATCTGTGATCAGAGAGGAAGTACTCTGCAGGATCCTCTTGGACCATCAGGTAGTCCTGTCCGCAGAACGAACTCGACTTCTGCATCATGGACTCCAGCATTCGTCCGACCTCCGAGAGATCGGCGACAAGCTTGTCCATCTGCTGCTTTGTGACGTATCCGCAGTCGTGCGCAGATTCAACCCAGTGTTGTGTTTCCTGCTGCTCTCCATCGGCATCCGTCAGTTTGCTGACGAAGTGCTTCTCGTATCGCCGCTTTGCCCATGCCTCGGCGATCTGTGCTCCGACCGACCTGGATGAGCGACGAACCTGATCCGTCAGCGAGTATCTCTCTTCCCTCGGAAATCCCTTCGTCAGTTCGAACATGTCCTTCGCAACCTGCCTTGCTTTCTGGTAGACGACAAGATCCCGAAAACTCCGCGCATATTTCAACTGATCCATACCCTCTCCTTCGATCACTGATTACTGATCACTGATTACTGCTCACTGCTCACTGATCACTGATCACTGATCACTGCCCGATCCCCCTACTCCTCCGGATCTTCATAACTCCAGTCCGTCGGCATCCGCGGCCGGGTGGCGCACTCGAGCTTGATGACGGGCACCTGGGCGACGCGGTCGGGATTGGCGACCGGCAGCCCGCGCAGGAAGAGGCGACTGCCGATCTGCTCGAAGCGGACCGGCTTCCCGGTCGTGAGCAGCGTGGCCCGCTTCACCTTGCCTTCAAACCGGCCCATCACGATCTCGCCCGTGTCGGGCCAGCGGCTGGCCCAGAAGTACGCGGTCCTGCCCTTGAGCGTCCAGTTGCCGGTGGTCATCAGCGAGAGCCCGTCGGCGCGGTCGACCGGCCCGTAGAGCGCCTCGCCATGTCGGGCGACCCAGCGGCCCACGGCCTTCAGAAGCCCGGTGGCCTCGCCGGGCACCGAGCCATCGGCTTTCGGGCCAATGTTGAGCAGCAGGTTTCCGCCGCCCGCGGCCGCGGTCCTGAGCATCTCCAGGATCTGCCGGACGGAAACCCAGTCGATGGACGACGGCACGTAGCCCCAGGCTCCATTGAGCGTCATGCAGGCTTCCCAGGCACGCCCGGCCTGCTCGGCCGTGACGTGGCCTTCGGGTGTGCCGAAGTCCTCCGGCGTCCCGGAGCGGTTGTTGATCAGGATCCGGGGCTGGAGTTCACGGGCCATTCCGTTCAGTCGTTCCGGCTGCCACCCGCCATCGGCCAGTGCCGGCCAACTGTTGTCGTACCACAGGATGTCAACTGGGCCGTAGTTCGAGCACAGCTCCCGCACGCAACTGTGGGAAAACTCGCGGAAGCGCCGGGCGGCGGCGGGATCCTTGGCCGCGCGCATGCCGTCCGGATGGTGCCAGTCCATGAGCGAGTAGTAGAGGCCGACCTTGAGGCCGAACTCGCGGCAGGCCTCGACATACTCCCGCACCAGGTCGCGGCCCGGCCCGCGGCGGGCGGCGTTGTAGCCGGTCTGCCGGCTGTCCCACAGGCAGAAGCCGTCATGGTGCTTGGTGGTCATCACCATGTACTTCATGCCGGCGTCCCGCGCCAGCCGGGCCCACTGGCGCATGCAGCGCGGCTTCGGCCGCCACTTGTCGGCCAACTTTTCATATTCCCGGAGCGGGATGCGCTCGATTTGCATCGCCCATTCAAAACGACCCAACTGAGAGTAGAGCCCCCAATGAACGAACATGCCGAAGCGCGCCTCCTTGAACCAGCGCAGCCGGCGTACGGAATCCAACGGTTTTCCAGGCATAAGCGTATCCTCTTTTCAGAGATTCACATCGGTGTAGAGCTTCAGGTCGAAGTTCTCCTTGAGCGTGTCCGAGATCAACTCGGGCTCCAGTTCGTCGTGGTCCGCAAAGTTTGCCAGCACCAGCTTCACGCTCGTGCCGGGCTCTTGCGCCGCCAACGGGGTCGGTTTCAGATCGAGCATGCCCCACTGCGCCACGCGAATGGTCTTGCCCGCGTAGGCGCCCTTAAGCACCTTCTCCACCTCGTATTCGTTCACGATGAGCGCGTGGAGGTACGGCGCCATCTGTTTAGGATCAGGAACTTTCGACTTGGCGATCAACGTGGCCTGCACCTCGATCCGCGGCAGAGTCTTGCGCTTGGCCAGCTCCGCGGCCACGACCGCCGCGTTCTTCGCCGCCTCGGGCTCCTCGATGAAGCGGTTGTAGAAGGCGAGGTACTCAAAGGTACCGCGCCAACCGTTCATGGCAAGCCTTATCGGGGTGTAGCCGCCATTACTGATGATCGTAGCGGGCGATGGATCGATCTCCTTCACCTTCTTGCCGTCGAGGTAGAACGCGAGCCGCTTATCGGCGCAGCTCACGATCACGTGGTGGGGCTTGGTGTCGGGCAGCACGGCCATGTCAAACACCTCCAGCTTCCCGTTCCCAGGGAAGCCCACTTGAAGCGAGCCCTTCTCCTGGAAGAGATGGAAAAAACCCGGATGGACCCAGCTCCATTTAATGATGGCGGTCGCTTTGTCGCTGTCGCTGTTGCCCTTGGTCTGCTCGAGATCGGCGGAGGTTATGACGATCTCGATGCTGAACCGCTGCGTCTTCAGAAGGCCGGGACTGGTTTTGCCTGCCCCGAAGATGGCTTCACTGATACGTTCACCGGATCCGTAGTTGAGTTCGAACCCCATGTCGCCCGCCAAGACGGCTCCGAAGCGATTGAAGCGCGCCGGCATCGTGGGGTGATGAACAATGTATCCGCTGAGCGCGGTGGTGATCGGAAGCCCGAGGCGCTCGTCGAAGATCATGTTGCGCGTCCGCGCGTTCTTCCACAGATAGGGCACGCCGGTACGATTGCTCGGCCATTCGGGCACGACGACCTGCACCTTTGCCGCAGCCATCTCGTTGGGCGCCTGGGCACCGTCGGTCACGCCGGTCACCGTCAGGGTCTCCTTCGCCGCCAGGGGCGAGGCAAACTCGGCGATGATCCCGGAACCTTCGCTGTCGAGGCAGAGCTTCGTGGCGGCCGTGCCGCTTTGCAGCGTCACCTTGGCAGCCGCCGCATGGACCGGCTCACTGAAAGTAAGGAGCACGCGCCGGTCATCGAACGCCACCGCGGAGAGCAACTTGGGCGCCATCCGCTCGGCCACGCGGACCGTGCCCTTGAGCGTGCGGTCGCCTTGCGTGGCCATGACCACGTA
>JAQBFL010000518.1:0-5030 GCA_032123415.1 bacterium
TATGTTGCCAATATTTATGGGGACCCGGCCGGAAATGAGGAGCTCATTGAGAAGGCTTTCAGGGTGGCTGCCAGGGTGGCTGACGCTGTTTTCTTGTCCCCAATGCCTCATCCGTCCTTGTTCCAGCGATAGAGCGACCCAGCGTCTCTGTCCCCAAGCGATCCATCTGATTCCCCGTTCATTTCCTGTCCAAGCTGACTCCGGCAACGTCCATGCATCGCTGTATGCAGTCTCTTCGCGGTCGGCGGGTGTTGTAGACGCCCACGGAGCAGAATCCGCCGTAGCCGATCCGGCGCAGCTCGGCGAAGAAGCCCCGCGTATCCCAGTGTCCCTCGCCCAGCACATCGCGGTTGGTTTCCGAGAGGTGCACATGCGCCAGGATATCCTGGATGCCTGCCAGTGGCGCCAGCATGTCCTTCTCCTCAATGTTCATGTGGAAGGTATCCACCATCAGCCGGACGCTGGGCAGGCCGAGGCCGCGGACCAGGGCGGCCGCCTCCGCGATCGTGTTGTGGAAACTGATCTCGCCGTGGTTGACCGGCTCGAACGCGATGGTCGCATTCTCCCTCACGGCATACTCACCGACCCGGCCCAACGCCTCGCGAATCCGTGCCTCGCCGGCAGAGCGGTTCGGTTCCTCCTTGAACCGTCCCTGCAGGGATCCCAACACAATCACCGCCTGCCAGCGCGCCGCCAGGTCCACGAAGGACAGCAGCAGTTCCACGGTCCGCTCGCGGACGGCCTCGTCGGCCGTGCACAGGCAGTTGCCGCGCGTGGCATACGTGGTGCCGGTCTGGAGCGCGCACAGGGGCAGGCCCGCCGCCTGCAGCGCCTGCCGGACACGCACCTCGTTAAACGCCGCGGGATCGGCAATCTGCAGCTCCACGGCGTCGTAGCCGGCTTGCTTCACGCAGGCGAGATCACCCTCAAACTCGGCCCAGTCGCGGTAGGATGAGGGATCGGGCAGAACGTAGCTAAGTTTCACGGTGAGTGTCCTTTGTCGCGAGCTTTGTCGACAAAGCTCGCGACAAAGATCTCGGTTTTCCAACGTCCCTGAGCACTGGCCAGGCTTCGGTCTGACTTCTTGCCTCTAGTCCCTCCTCGGGATGCTGGCGCCGCCGTCCACCAGCAGCGTGGTTCCGGTGATGTAATCGGCCTCGTCGCTGGCCAGGAACAGGAAGGCGTCGGCGCACTGGCCCACGGTGCCGAATTCGCGCAGCGGAATGACGGCCTGGGTGCGCGGTCCGAATTTCGGGTCGTTGTCGTAGCATTGCTTCGAGAGGCCGGCCATGACGATGCCGGGGGCCATGACGTTGACGCGGATGCCATGCACGGCCAGTTCGTTGGCCATGGCCTTGACCATGGTCTTCAGGCCGGCCTTGGCCACGGCGTAACTGCAACCCTCGGCCCACGGCATGTCGCCGACCCAGGAGCCGTTGAAGAGGATCTTGCCGCGCACGCCGCGCTCGCACCCTGGCGTGCGCACCGGTTCCTGGCCGACCATGATTCGGGCGGCGGCCTGCCCGAGATGGAACTGGCCGGTCAGGTTGAGGTCCAGCGTCTCCTGCCAGTGTCCGGGATCCAGTTCCAGGAACGGTTCGTTGTAGACCAGCGCGGCGTTGCCGATCACCACATCGATGCGCGGGAACTCGCGGCGCAGGTCCGCGAACAGGGCGTCGATCGACTCGCGCCGGGCACTGTCGCAGACGCGGTAGACGATGCCGCCGCTGGTTTTCGGGTTCGGCACACCCAGGTCGGCCAGGCACTGCCGCTGCCGCCCGTGCGCCTCATCCTGTGTGGCCCGCGCGATCGCCGTGCCCTCCGCCACGGGCTTGCGCCCGGTCATGATCACGGTGGCGCCTTCTTCACAAAACCGCCGGCACGTGGCCCGGCCAATGTCGCCGTAGCCTGCCGTCACAACAACAACTTTACCTGTCAACCGATTCATGGAACGATTTCTTCTCTATTCACCATTCACGCTGCTCGCCTCATCTTCCCATCCATCCGCCGTCCACGACGAGGATATGGCCATCCACATAGTTGCTCGCCTCGCTGGCCAGGAAGAGCAATGGGCCGATCAGCTCTTCCGGTCTTCCCCAGCGGCCGGCCGGGATGCGGTCGCGGATCTTCGGCTCTCGTACCGGGTCGGCCTTGATGGCCGCGCACATCTCGGTGTCGAAATAGCCCGGCGCGATGGCGTTAACGTGGATGTTCTTCGCCGCCCACTCGTTCGCCAGGGCCTTGGTGAGCCCGGCCACGCCGTGCTTGGCGGCCGCGTAGGCCGGGATCGTCCAGCCGCCTTGAAGACTGCCGAGCGAGGCGATGTTGATAATCTTGCCGCCGCCCTGCTTCTCCATGACGCGCGTCGCCTGCTGGGACAGCTCGAACACGCCGGTCAGCATGAGGGAGACGATCTGGTCCCACTTGGCGAGATCGAATTCCACGGCCGGCTGGCGGTGCTGGATGCCCGCGCCGTTCACGAGGATGTCCAGGCGGCCGAAGCGCTTCACCGCCTTGGCGACCAGGCCGACACGCTGGCGGCGGTCGGCGAGATCGGCCCGCAGGTAGAGCATTTCGCCGCCCAGTTTCTTGACCGCCTGGCGGAGTTCGCGGCAGTCCGGACTCGACGCCACGGCGACCAGTTTGGCGCCGGCCTCGACGAGGCCCGTGGCCATGGCCAGCCCGAGCCCGCGCCGCGCGCCGGTCACCATCGCAACTTTGCCTCGGATATCAAACAGCATGGAAGTAGCCTTTCCGTTTTGCCTCGTGCAGGTATCGCTCAGGATTCTCCACCACCGCTCGGAGCAACTGCGAGTAGTGCGTGTAGTTCGCCAGCGAGACGTCGGGCGGAACAAGATGATCGACCTGCGGGAAATAGCCGCCCTGCAGGCAGAGCCAGGGCACTTTCGAGAGCACCTCCCGCTCGATCGCCTCCTTGCCCTGTGCCAGCGCCCGTTTGTCGATCGCGCCCTGAATGATCAAGTTCTTTCCGTATTGCTTCCGGATGGCGACGGCGTCACAGCCGGCGGCGACTTCGAACGGGCGGAGCCCCGTGACTCCAGCCTCCAGCCACAACGGAATCAGGACGTCGTTGTTGCCGTCGCTGTCGATGATGATGTGGTGGACCCCGTGCTTGTGGAGCAGCGCGGTGATGCGGGAGAGCGGACCGAGGCAGAACTCGCGGTAGGTCGCGGGCGAGCACAGGGGCCCCGCCTTGCCGGCCATGTCCTCCCAGATGTAGGCGAAGTCGAACTCGATCCGGCTCAGGAGCGGCGTCAGGATCTCCACGGCAAAATCCGCCATGTGCTCGCACATCTCGTGGACAAGGTCCGGATCATCATAGAACATCACGGAGATGCCTTCCACGCCCATGAAGCTCCGCGGCCAGCCGTAAAGCGAACCGCACCAGAGGCCGAGCGGATCGTCCCGCTTTGCATAGTCGGCGACCAGCCTGTCCAGATCCGCCCCGACGGGGTGACGCCCTGGAATCTTGGCGTCCAGCCGCGGCTTGATGATGGTTTCCCAATCCGTCCTGTCCTTCATCGGATACTCCACCCAATGGGGCATGCATTGTCCGGGGTCGTTCTTGAAGAGGCGCACCGTGTTGCCCTCCTCATCCCTCACCACCCAGGACTGATCCGATTCCGAAATCACCTGCCGCTCCAGCGCCGGCCAAAGGTGCGGGCCATAGGGGCCTTGCATCGCCAACGGGAATTCGGCTTCGCGGTCCGTCTGGAAATGGCGCGCCAGGTCGGTATTCCCGGCAGGCCTTCCCGCTGCCAACGCTGCACGGTTTCGCCCCACAGCCACGGCGGCAGCAGGAAGGCACGATCCGTCAGTTCGAAGCCAGCCGTGGCATGATAGCGCTGCAGCTCATTCATCGGGAGTTTCCTTTCACGGGTTGTAAGAGCAGGAGTTCGCTGGTCTGCGGCTGTTCGAGGCGCACCGCGATGCCGTCCTTGGCCAGCGCCGCGCCTGTCGCGGTGTAACGCAGTCCCTGGCTGTCGAGCAGCACCTCGTACGACCTTGCTGGATTGAGCCCGCGCGGCTTGAAGAGATACACGTCGGGTGGCGCCCCGGTGGCGGCGCAACTGGTCCGGAAGATGGTGGCGACCACGGTCGAACGGTCAGGCTTGCCGTATTCCAGCACGCACCAGGGCGTCGCCTCGGCCAGGGGCAGGAACGGCGTGTGATGATAGACCATGCCGTCGATCATGGTCGGCCGGATCACGGATTTATAGAGGGTGACGTAGTGCTCCACGCGTTCCCGCAGGTAGGGGGAGAGTTCATCGAGCGACGGCGCGATGCCGCGGAAGATGATGCGGCAGAAACAGTGCCGGAGCTGCGTGTCCAGATCCCCGTCGAGCACGTGCTCGGGCACCTCCGTGCCGAAGGTGCGCAGCAGGATCTCCGGCGGGAGCGACAGGGTGATGTTGTTGAGAATTTTCAGGCCGCGCGGCATGCGCATCCAATCGGAGAGTTCCGTGTTGTGGAAGCGTGCCAGAGTGCCCCAGTCGAGACGCCCGCCGCCGCCCGCGCAGTTCTGGAACACGACCTTGGGGAACCGGGCCCGCAGCCGGTCGAACATGGCGTAGAGGTTGTCATAGTAGCGCCAGGTCAGGTCTTCGGTGAAGCCACGGTACTCCCGGTTGGGGGCGGGCATCAGGCAGTGGTTGTGGTCGATGCGGTACATGTCGAGCTTCAGCGTGCGGATGAGGCGCGCAATCTCCGCCTCGGCGAACTTCACCACGGCGGGCTGGGTGAAGTCCAGGGCCCGGGCATTCGCGATCGGTTCCCCGTTCCGCTTCAGGATCCAGTCGGGATGCTGCTTCTTGAGGTCGCTGTTCGCGCCGACGGCCTCGATCTCCACCCAGAGGCCGAAGGTCATGCCGCGCTGGTGCGCGTGGTCGGCGACCGCCTTGAGCCCGCCGTTCTTCATCCACGGGCCATCGTGCCAGTCGCCAACGTTATTCCACCATTGGTTGGGTTCCTTGCCGTACCAGCCGGCGTCGATCACATACATTTCAGCG
>JAQBFL010000519.1:0-2820 GCA_032123415.1 bacterium
GCGCGCTCGCGCGTTTCGTCGCCCGCGCAGCTTCGCGCCGTGTGCTCCGATCTGCTGGAGCGCTTCCGCCAGGCGGTGCTGGTCGAGGAGTACCTGCCGGGCCGCGAGTTTACAGTCGGCCTGCTCGGCACCGGCCGGCGCGCGCGCGTCCTCGGAACCCTGGAGGTTGGCGTGGCCGAGAACGCGCCCTCCGTCGATTACGGCTTCGAGATGAAGGAGCGCTGCGAGGAGTTCTGCGTCTACCAGGCGGCCGCCCCCGGCCCGCTGCGCGACGAGGTGGAGTCCGTCGCCCTGGCCGCCTATCTCGCCCTCGAATGCCGCGACGCGGGCCGCGTCGACGTGCGGCTGGATGCCGCGGGCCGCGCGTCCTTCATGGAAGTCAACCCGCTGGCCGGGCTCAATCCCGGCCATTCCGATCTGCCCATGATCGCCACGCAGCAGGGCCTGAGCTTTCCCGCGCTCATCGCGGCGATTCTGGACAGCGCGACCGAGCGCATGGTGGCGCCATGAGCGATGCGCGGACCGTCGGCGTCCTCGTGCTGTACAACCAACCCCGCGCGGCGGCGCCGGACTCGGCCCGGTGCACCGAATCCGATGCCGGCATCCTCGCGGAGGTCGCGGCGGTCGAGGAAGCTCTGCGCACGCTGCGGCGGCCGTTTCGCACGGTCGCGGTGCAGACGCTCGCCGATGTGCCGCGCGCCCTGCGGGCCGGATCGGAGCGGATCGTCGTCAATCTCGTCGAGACGCTGTCCGGTGATGTGTTCGACGTGTGCCTCGTGCCGGCGGTCTGTCGCGCGTTGGGCTGCGAACCGACCGGCAACGGCGCGACCGCGCAGACCATGGCCCTGGATAAGTGGATCGCAAAGGCGGCGCTGCAGGGCGCCGGGGCGCCCACGCCATGGGCGGTGGCCGTGCCGCCGGGCGCGACGCCCCCCATGCCGCCGGCGGGTGTGCGGCGCGTGATCGTCAAGCCGCTGCGGGTCGACGCCAGCGAAGGCATCGATCCCGGCTCCGTGCTCGACCCGCTCGACGCATCCGCGCTGCGGGCGGCGGTCGAACGCGTTCACGCCCGCTTCGGGCATCCGGCGCTGGTCGAGGAGTTCATCGACGGCCGCGAGGTGAACGTCTCGCTCGTGCGCCGCGGCGCCGAGCTGGTGGTCATGCCCCTGGCCGAGATCGACTTCTCGGCCTTCCCCGCCGGCATGCCGCGCATCGTGGACTACGCCGCGAAGTGGATTGAAGACTCCTTCGCATACCGGAACACGCCGCGCATTCTGCCGGCGGACTTCGATCCCGCCACGGCAGAGCGTATCCGCGACGCGGCGCGCGCGGCCTGGCGCGCGCTCGGCTGCGAGGACTACGCCCGCGTCGACCTGCGGGTGACCGCGGACGGGCGGCCCATGGTGCTGGAGGTCAACCCGAATCCCGACATCGCGCCGGACGCGGGCTTCGCCGCGGCCGTGCACGCCGCGGGGTGGAGCTTCGCGGACTTCGTGGCCGCGCTGCTGGACAACGCGGCGGCGCGGCTGGCGTCCGCCGGGCTGCGGCGCGAGACGGACGCCCAAGCGGCGGAGGTCCTCCCGCTTGCGGCGTGCGGCGGCGCGGCGTTCGCGCGACGCACCGTCGCCGCCGACCGGGACGCGATCCTCGGCCTGCTGGCGGACACGGGCGTGTTCTTCGACTTCGAGCTCGACATCGCGCGCGAGGTGCTCGACGAGGCCATCCGAGACGGCGCGGGCGGGCACTATCAGAGCTACACGGCGGTACGGCGCGCGGACGGGGCCGTGGCCGGATGGGTCTGCTTCGGGCCGGCGCCCTGCACGGAAGGCACCTTCGACGCCTACTGGCTGGCCGTCGACGCCGGTTGCCGCAAGCTCGGCGTCGGTCGCGCGCTGATGACGCTCTGCGAGGAACTCATCGCGCGCCGCGGCGGGCGGCGGGTCGTCGTGGAAACCGCGGGCCGCGTCGCCTATGAAGGCACGCGCCGGTTCTACGAGCGCGTCGGCTACGTCGAATGCGGCCGCGTGCCCGACTTCTACGGCGACGGCGACGACAAGGTCATGTACCTCAGGACGCTGTGATCGCGCGCCGGAACGATGTCGGGAACGGTTCGGGCATGCGCCGCGCGACCGGACTTTTCTCCGGCTCACTCACGCCGCATCCGTGGGGTTCAGTCCTGACCGTTGACCCGCGTCCGCGATTGCTTCGTCGCGGAGCGCTGGTGTTTGTCCTGCAACATGCGTTCCTTCTGACGGCGTGACCGGCGGCGCTTCTGGCGACGGATTTTCTCCATGGCCTGCTGCCGCCGGCTCTTCTCCCCGAGCAGGCGTTCCTCGATACGGGCGCACAGCTCGCGCCGGGCCAGAAACCGGTTCGTGTCGCGGGACCGGGTTTGCTGACACTTCAGATCGATCGCGCTGGGTGCATGGCGCAACTGCACGCACGAGGAGGTCTTGTTGAGCTTCTGCCCGCCCTTGCCCGACCCAAGAACGAATTTCTCGACCAGGTCGGACTCGTCGATGCCCAGCCGTTTCATGTCGGCTGTCAGGCGGTCCTTCTTGGACTGGGAAACCGAGATCTCGCTCATGGGGGAATGTTTCCGAACGACTTATGGTGGGCACGGTTCACACGTTGGCAAGGGTAGCCGTTCCGTCTCGGGCTGTCAATCCGCGGCCGTGTCGATCAGCGGCACGAAGCGTACCTCCAGCCCCGTGCGGCGTTCCCACGATGCGCCGTGACGCAGCAGCAGGACGAGGCGCTGGACGGCGTCCCCTTCGGGCAGCATCAGGGCGCCGCCATCGGCGAGTTGCTCCAAGAGGG
>JAQBFL010000520.1:0-4954 GCA_032123415.1 bacterium
CGCGGCCATGGCCGCCGACCTGGCCGGCGCGTTGCGCGACTCCGAGGCGCGGGCGCGCGAGCCGCTGGCCCAGCGGACCGGTCTGCGCGTGGGCGGCGCGGCCGATCTGTGGGTCGCCGCCCGCTCCGAGCGCGACCTGCGGGCTGCGCTGGCCTGGGCGCATGGGCGCGGCGTGCCGGTGCACGTCCTGGGCGGCGGCTTCAACGTCCTGCCGGGCGATCTCGGCGTGCGGGGGCTTGTCGTGCGTCCGGCCGGGCCGGAAATGCGGAGGATTCGGCAGGAAGGCGACGTGGTTTGTGCGGGCGCGGGCGTGCCGCTGGGGCGGCTGCTGGACTGGTCCGAGCGGCGCGCGCGCGCCGGGCTGGAGTTCCTGCACGGCGTGCCCGGAACCGTCGGGGGGGCGGTCGCCATGAACGCCGGCGCGTGGGGTGGAGAAATCGGCGAGCACGTCTTATGGATTCGTGCTTTGAAAAGGGATGGCAACGAGATTAAAGTGCTGCATGACGAGATGGGCTTTTCGTACCGCGGCTGCGCGGCCTTGAAGGAGGCCGTTCTGCTGGAGGCGGCTTTCCGGCTTGATGCGGGCGACGGGGAGGCGATCCGCGCCAGGCGACGCGAGCTGGGAGAGCGACGCGCCTGGATGGAAGGGTTTCACACGGCGGGGTCGATGTTCCGGAATCCGCCGGGCGATTACGCCGGGCGGCTGCTTGATGAGGCGGGGTTCAAGGGCGCGCGGTTGGGCGGGGCCGAGGCAACCGCCACGCACCCCAACGTGATCTGCACCGAGAAGACGGCCACGGCGTCCGACGTGCGGGCGCTGATGGAACGTATGGCGACGACGGTGGCGCGGCGCGCCGGGGTGCGGTTGGAACCGGAAGTGAAGGTGTGGACGTGAGACGATTCGAACGGGTGGCGGTGTTGATGGGCGGACCTTCCTCGGAGCGCGAGGTTTCGCTGCGCTCCGGGCAGGCCGTGGCGCGCGGCCTGGAAGAGGCCGGTTACCGGGTCGACCGCGTCGTGGTGGAGGGACGGGACCTGCGGCTGCCGTCGGGGGTCGATGCGGTCTTTCTTGCGATGCACGGAGCTTTCGGCGAAGATGGCGAAGTGCAGTCCATGCTGGACGCGCTGCGCGTGCCGTATACCGGCTCGGGCGCCGAAGCCAGCCGGCGGGCGATGGACAAGCTTGCGAGCAAGGATCTGTTCGTGCGGAAGGGCATACCCACGCCGGCCTGGGAGGTGCTGGGCGCGGACGGGCGCCGCACGCTGCCGCTGCCGGTGGTTGTGAAGCCCGCGCGCGAGGGTTCCAGCGTGGGCGTGCGGCGGGTGCTTGCCGAAGACGTCTGGCCCGCGGCGTGCGCGGAAGCGCGACGCCACGGGGGCGACACGCTGGTCGAGGCGTACATCGAGGGCCGGGAAGTGACCGTCGGACTCGTGGACGGCGAGGTGCTGCCGATCGTCGAGATCGTGGCGCCCGACGGCGACTACGACTTCGCGGCCAAGTATGGCGGCACGTCGCGCTACCTCGTGCCGGCGCCGCTGGACGAGGGCACGGCCGACGCATGCCGGGGTCATGCGCGCGCCGTCTACGAGGCGCTGGGCTGCCGCGGCCTGGGGCGGGTCGACCTGCGCGTGGCGCGGGACGGTGAAAGTTATGTGCTGGAGATGAATACGATTCCGGGGTTCACCGAGACGAGCCTTCTGCCGAAGGCCGCCGCCGCGGCCGGCATGGGGTTCGCGGCGCTGTGCGACCGGATCATGAAGTCCGCGGCGTGGGGTTGAGCGAGGCAAAAGATCATGTGGTTTGAAGACGAGGTCATATCGGGGCGCAGGTTGGGCTCCGTGAAGCGCAGGTCGTTGGCATCGACCGTGCGGTTGCGCGTCAAGGCCAACGGCGGCGGGCCGCGCCGCGACTTCCACCCCTGGCTGGTGTTCCTGGCTCCGCTGCCGATCGCCGCGCTGGCGTACCTGCTGTGGTTCGGCGCGCGGTGGACGTCGTCGTGCCTGTTCAGCGGCAACGACCGGTTCACCATCGCGCGGTTGAGCATCAAGGACGACAGCCCCGCGCTGAACGATTTCCTGCGCGACGAGAAGGGCATCAAGGAAGGCAGCAACCTCTTCGGCTTCGATATCGCCCAGGTGCAGGCCGAGTTTCTGCGCCGCGCCCCGGGCTATCGCGACCTGCGGATCGCCCGCATGCTGCCGGACGTTCTGACCGTGGAGGCCGTCCCGCGCATGCCGCTGGCGCGCGTGGCGCGCGGGTGGCGCGACGCGCTGGTGGTGGACAAGGACGGCATCATCTTTTCCATGGCCGGGCACACGGGGTACCTGCCGGCGATCACGGGGTATCGGGCGCCCACGGTCGACCCCGGCGGTCGGCTGGAAGGTATGGCCGGAGCCGCGCTGCAGCTCGCGGACGTCTGCAACAACCCGGCGCTGGGGCTTTCGCTGGACGAGATCGACGTGGGCCGCTCCGATTACGTCGTCGTCAAGGCGTGCTACGAGCAACGGGCGCGCCGCATCGAACTGTCCTGGGACGGCATGGGGCGGCAGACGCCCGAGTCGCGCATGAGTTTGCTGAGGAAGCTCGGGCGCTGGGTGCAGACGATGCAGACTCAGGAAGGTATGACGTGCGCGAATTTCGACGGAACGTATCCCGACCGCATCGTGGGGCGCTGACGCCGACAGACGCCCGGGAACGGCGCGTAACGCAAGGATTGAAAGAACATGGCTGCTCCGCCGGTTGTGGCGCTGGAGATCGGAACCTCGAAGACGATGGCCCTCGTGGGGGAACTCCGCGAGGACAACTACATCATGATCACCGGGTCGGGGGAGACCGTCTCCAAGGGCGTCCGCAAGGGCGACGTCATCGACGTGGACGGCGCGGCGGAGTCCGTCAAGGCCGCGCTGGAGATGGCCGAGGAGATCGGCAAGGTCACAATCCGGCAGGTCTACCTGTCGTTCGCGGGCGGGCATATCCAGAGTCTGACCAACCGCGGCACCGTGCCCATCGTCAGCCGCGACCGGGTGATCTCCGACGAAGACGTGGCCCAGGTCTGCCAGGTGGCGCGGGCCGTGAGCCTGTCGCAGGAGCGCGAGATTTTCCATTCGCTCAGCCAGCAGTTCGAAATCGACGACCACGAGCGCGTCATGCGCCCGGAGGGCATGGCGGGGGCCCGCCTTTCGCATGACATGTTGATTTTGCACTGCCTGCGCAACCGGCTGGAGACGACGGTGCGCATGGTGCGCAGCATCCCGATCCACGTCGAGGACGTCGTGTTCAGCGGGTTGTGCTCCGCGCTGGCCGTCCTCACGCCGGAGCAGAAGAAGAGCGGGGTCGTGGCGGTCGATCTGGGTGCGGGGAAGACGGACTACGTGGTGTACGCGGGAAACGTGGCCGTTTCCGCGGGCGTGGTGGCCGTGGGGGGGCGACCATGTGACCAACGACATCGCGTTGGCGTTCAACATTTCGACCAGCCAGGCGGAGCGGTTGAAATGCAGCTCCGGCAGCGCGCAGGCCGCGCCCGCGCAGAGACTGCAGCGGGCCTCGCTGCCGCCGGAGGTGGGCTTCCCGGGGCGGTCGGTAAGTTTGAGCGCGCTGCAGACGGTGGTGGGGGCGCGCGTGGCCGAGACGCTGGGCATTGTCCGCGGCCGCCTGGAGAAGGACGGCGTGTTCTCGCACCTCGGGGCCGGCGTGGTGTTAACAGGGGGCGGCGTGCACCTGAAGAACGTCGTCGATCTGGCCGAGAAGGTCTTTGGCCTGCCCTGCGCGACGGGTTGCCCGCGGGGCGTGACCGGAATGGCCACCGTGTCGGACGGTCCGGAGTACGCGACGTGCGCCGGCCTGGTGCAGCACGGCTTCAAGGCGCAGGAGGAAACGCGCCGCACGCCGACGCTGAAGCGCTGGCTGAAAGGGGTTCTCGGACGATGAACAGGGGCGTGGATCGTCATGGCTGATCGCAGGATCGTCACGGTGGGGATCGGCGGCGGCGGTTGTGCCATCGTGGGCCGGTTGGCGGCGTTGGCCGGCGGCGCGGCGCCCACGATCGCCTGCGATACGGATGCCTGTTCGCTGGCGGCGTCGGAGGCGACGGTGCGCCTGCAGATCGGGGACGAGTTGACCGACGGGTTCGGCGCCGGCGGGGACGACGAACGAGGCCGGCTGGCGATGGAGGCCGGCGCGGCGCGGCTGATCGAGGCCATCGGCGCGGCCGACCTGGCGATCGTGATCGCGAGCCTCGGCGGCGGAGTCGGCAGCGGAGGCGCGCCGGCCTTTCTGGCCGCCGCGCGCGAGGCGGGCCTGCCGACCGTATGCTTTGTCACCCAGCCGTTCTCCTTCGAGGGGGGGCAGCGCAAGTCCGTGGCCGCGCGCGCCCTGGAGCGGCTGGCCGGAAGCGCGGAGGTGGTGATCTGCGTGCCGAACGACAGTCTCTTTGCGGAAGCGCCGCGGGCGGATGTGAAGAGCGCCTTTGCCGGGGCGGACTGCATCCTGGGCGGGGCCGTGCTGGCCCTGTGGCAGATGCTGGCGCGGCCGGGATACATCCGTCTGGACTTCGGAGACCTGCGCGCGCTGGTCGAGGACTCGGAAGGGGTTTGCGCCTTCGGGCTGGGAGAGGGCATCGGCGAGCACAAGGCGCTGGACGCGGCGCAGCGTCTGCTGGGCGGGCCCCTGCTGCACGGCGGAAACACCCTCGCCCGCGCGAAGTTGCTGCTGCTGAGCATCGTGGGCGGACCGGACTTGACGCTGAAGGACGTGGGTACGATCATGGAATCCGTCGCGGCCGCGGTGCGGCCGGAGTGCCGCGTCACGATGGGCACGGCGCTGGACGACGCCTGGATCGGCCGCGTGACGCTGATGGCCGTGGTGGGCGAGCGGCGGGCTCGCAAGCCCCCGGTCGAGGTCGCGCCCGCGCAGCCGGAACCGGCGGGGGCGGGCGCGCCGGTGCTGGAGCGGGCG
>JAQBFL010000521.1:0-2994 GCA_032123415.1 bacterium
GCGTCGTTGAACTCGGCGTACGCAAACCCCTCCGGCATCGGCTCGAAGCCCTTCTGAAGCTTCGTCTGTCCCGTGGCCGCGGCCGTGGCCAGCGTCCGGCCGTGGAACGAGTTCTTCATCGTGACCACCTCGAAGCGCCCCCGGTCATGCCCCCATAGGCGCGCGAGCTTGATCAGCCCCTCGTTGGCCTCGGCCCCTGAGTTGCAGAAGAAACACTTGCCGCCCAGCCCGGACAGATCGACCAGCTTCTTCGCCAGCAGCGCCTGGTTCTCGGTGTAGTACAGGTTCGACACGTGCATCAGCTCGCCCGCCTGATGGCGGATGGCTTCCACGACCTTCGGATGGCAGTGCCCCACGTTGAGCACGGCGATCCCCGCCGCGAAGTCCATGTAGACCTTGCCTTCCGCGTCCCACACGCGCGTACCCTTGCCGTGCGTCAGCACGCGCGTCGGGGCATAGGTGGGCATCACGTACCGGTTGAACATCTCGATCACATCTGCGCTCTTACTCATCGTTAACAATCTCCGTTCCTATTCCTTTGTCCGTAAAAATCTCCAGCAGCAACGAGTGCGGCATGCGCCCGTCGATCATGTGCACCTTCAGCACGCCCGCCTTGAGCGCCTCGATGCCGCTCCTGACCTTCGGCAGCATGCCCCCGTCGATCACGCCTTCGTCGATCAGCCGCTCGACCTCCCCGACCCGCAGCGTGGACAGCAGGGAATCGGGATCGGCGGGATCGCGCAACAGGCCGGGTACATCCGAGAGAAACGCCAGTTTGCGCGCCTTGAGCGCCTTGGCGATCGCCGCCGCGGCCACGTCCGCGTTGACGTTGTATATCTTGCCGTCCGGCCCCCGTCCGAGCGGGGTGATGACCGGGATCACGTCCTCGGCCAGCAACGCCTCGATCGAGCCTGTCCGCACGGACTCGGGCACACCCACATAGCCCAGGTCCAACGCTTCGCCCGTGGCCGGATCGATCCGCATCTCCCGACGCACGCTCAACACATCTTCGCCATACACGGCGCGGGCGCGCGCGCCTTTGGCCAACAGCATCTCGACCAGCCCCTTGTTGATTTCGCCCTTGATGACCTCCTCAACCACGCGGATGGTCCGCTCGCAGGTCACCCGCAGCCCTTGCACGAACCTGGGCTCGATGCCGTGCGCCTTCATACCGCGCGAGATGGCCTTGCCGCCGCCATGCACCACGACCGGCTTCATGCCGGCGCACTCCATGAAGGTGACGTCGGTCAGCACGCTTTCGACGTGCGCGGCGTCCTCCATGGCGCTGCCGCCCATCTTCACGACGATCACCGATCCGCGGAAGCGCTGGATGTAGGGCAGCGCCTCGATCAGCACATCGGCCTTCTTGATAATGCTCTTCATGAAACGCGTTCTGCCCCTACGTCATGTAATCCGCGTTGATCCGGACATAGTCCAGGCTGCAATCGCACGTGAACACCGTCTCGCAGCCGAACCCCAGGTGCAAATCCACCACGATCTCGAAAGCCTTGCGGGCGTAGACGGCCGCAAGGTCCGCCAGCGAGGCGTCGGGGGCCATGCACCCGCCGCGCACCGCCGACAGCCCGTCGAAGGAGATGTCGACCAGAGCCTGGTCGACGGCCGCGCCCGACCGACCGACCGCCGCGATGAGTCGCCCCCAGTTGGGATCGCCGCCGAACCAGGCCGTCTTGCACAGCATCGAGTTGGCCACGGTCTTGGCCGCCTTGCGCGCGTCCGCGTCGGACGCCGCGCCTTGCACCCGGATCGTGACGAACTTGGTGGCGCCCTCGCCATCGCGTACGATCTTGACCGCCAGCTCGCGGCAGACGTGTTTGACGGCCAGCTCGAACGCGGGCCAGTCGCCGTGCGCCGGGCTCAGCGGGCTGTTGCCGGCCGCGCCGTTGGCCAGCGCGAGCACCGTGTCGTTGGTGCTCTGGTCGCCGTCGATCGTGATGCGGTTGAAGCTCTCCTCGACCGCCGCCGAAATGCACGCCTGCCACGCGCGGGCGTCCACGGCGGCATCGGTCGTCAGAAACGCCAGCATGGTGGCCATATTTGGCTCGATCATGCCGGAGCCTTTGGCCATGCCCCCGAGCCGGACCGGCTTGCCGTCCACGACGATTTCCACGGCCACCTGTTTGTCCACCGTATCGGTGGTCATGATCGCGCGGGCCACGGCATCGCCGCCGTCGCGCCGCAGGGCGGCCGCGACCTTCGGGATGCCGGCCTCGATCTTGTCCATCGGCAGCGGAATGCCGATCGTGCCGGTCGAGCATACGAAGATGCGCGATTCCGGCACGCCCAGCGCGGCGGCGGTCAGCGCCGCCATGCGCGCCGCGTCCGTCTCGCCCCGCGGTCCCGTGCAGCAATTGGCGTTGCCGCTGTTGATCAGAACGGCCCGCGCCCTGCCTTCCGCCATGCGCGACTTGCACAGCCGCACCGGCGCGGCCTGCACACGGTTGGTCGTGAAGGCCGCCGCCACCGTGGCCTCGCGTTCCGAGACCAGCAGCGCAAGGTCCGGTTTGGAGGACCGTATACCGACGTTCAGCGCCGCCGCCAGAAAACCGCCCGGTGCCGTCACGCCGCCTTCGATCGTTTTCATCATTGTCTTCTAGACCCCTCTTGACCGCCGCGCCGACCCGCGCCATGGACGCATGCAGACGCAGGTTTGGCGCCCGCGCGCGCACAAAGACTGACGCGGTTCGCACGACAAGAAGCGATGACTATGGGCGATGCAACCGCCAAAGTCGATCAAAAAGCGGGTCAATAGGCGTTTTCCCGCGCCAACAGTGTGCGCAGCAGAATCTTGAAATCGAAGGCCAGGGACCAGTTTTCCAGGTAGTAAAGGTCGTACTTGATGCGCTCTTCGATGCTCGTGTTGCCGCGCAACCCGTTGACTTGCGCCCAACCGGTCATGCCGGGCTTCGAGACGTGCCGCCACATGTAGCGATCGATGCCGTTCTTGAATTTTTCCACGAAATGCGGCCGCTCGGG
>JAQBFL010000522.1:0-4965 GCA_032123415.1 bacterium
CACGCGCCGCGCATCCTCCGCCTGGAGCGGACGCGCTTCTGCGTCCGGCCGTCCAGGGGTCTGTCCCTGTTCCTCTCCCGTCCGTGCACCCATCCATGCCCACGAGCACCCGCAGCCGGTCGGCGGGAACGTCCTGCAGGAGCAGGTTCCCGATGCGGTCGCCGATCTCCTGCTCCTCGTTGAAGGCGGAGACCAGCACCGCCACGCGCGGCAGCGGACCGGGGGGCGCTTCGCCGCGCGGCGCGGGACGGCCCACGGCCGCCCGGCGCACAAGCACGGGGTAAAGCAACCACGCGTACGCCAGCACGGCGAGCACGAGCGCCAGCGCGGCATCCAGCGCCGCCGTCATGCCTCCCCCCGGCCCAGCTCGGCAAACACGCCCACGATGCGATCCGCGGTGTGCCCGTCCCACAGCTCCGGACAACGGGGGCGCTTGTCCATCGTCATGGCACGGTCAACGGCCCGGCGCATGGAGACCGGGTCGTTCCCCGCCAATTCGCCGACGCCTCCGTGCTCGCGCAGCGTCACGGGGCGCTCCGTGTTCGGCCGCAGCGTCACGCACGGCGTCCCCAGCACGCAGCACTCTTCCTGCAGCCCGCCGCTGTCCGTCAGGACCAGCCGCGCTCCCAGGTTCAACCGCATCATCTCAAGATAGCCCAGCGGATCGAGCAGCCGCAGGCCTTCGCAGCCCGCCACGCGCCGCCAGAGCCCGAACTCCTCCATCCGCTTGCGCGTGCGCGGATGCAGCGTCCAGACCACGGGCAGCTTCGGCGCCAGCTCGTCGGCCAGAAACGCGACGATCCTCGCCAACGCGGCGGGGTCGTCGACATTCGACGGCCGGTGCAGGGTGACCACGGCGTAGCCGTCCTCGGCCAGGTTGCCTGCCGGCCGGGCCACGCCGGCAATCCCGCGTTGCGCCGCGATCTCGTCGAGGTTTAGATTGCGGGCCGCGGGCCGGTGCTTAAGCAGGCTGTCGATCATGATATTGCCAACCCGCCGTATCTTCGCCTCCGGCGCCCCCTCGGCCCGCAGGTTCGCGTCAGCCGTGGCATCGGTCGTGAAGAGCAGATCGGCCAGCGAGTCGGTGACGATGCGATTGATCTCCTCGGGCATGCCGCGGTCGAACGACCGCAGTCCGGCCTCGATGTGGGCCAACCGCACGTGCTCCTTGGCCGCGGTCACCGAGCAGGCACAGGTCGCATTGACGTCGCCGACGACCACGATCCAATCCGGCCGCACTCGCCGCACCACTGGCTCGAAGGCGATCATCGTCCGCCCCACCTGCTCGGCATGCGTCCCGGAGCCGATCCCCAAATCGACATCCGGCCTCGGGATGCCCAGCGTGCGGAAGAACGACTCGGACATCGCGTCGTCATAGTGCTGCCCGGTGTGGACCAGGCAATGCTCGAAGACCGGCGCGACACCGGCGCGGTTGGTTTCGGCCACCGCCTCCACAAACGGCGCAATCTTCATGAAATTGGGCCGCGCGCCCACCACCGACATGATTCTAAGCGTCATTTCCGCTTTCTACTTTCTGCCTGATGCTTTCAGCTTTCGGATATCCGCAGATCAAAGCCGACCTTTTTCGTCTTTGCCTTGATCTTTACCTTCGTCTTGCCCGGTAAAGACAAGGGTAAAGACAAGGGCGGTACACGCCCACCCACCCCCTCGTCTTTACCTTAATCTTTACCTTCGTCTTCCCCAGTATAGACAAGGGTAAAGACAAAGGCGGTACACGCCCACCCACCCCCTCGTCTTTACCTTAATCCTTACCTTCGTCTTCCCCGGTATAGACGAGGGTAAAGACAAGGGTAAAGACAAAGGCAGGACACGCCCACCCCCCCTCGTCGTTAGCTTAATACTTACCTCGTCTCCACCCATTTGTGCTTTCTGCTTTCTGCTTTCAATGAGGTGCCACGGGGCCAGGTGCTGAACGTACTCGAACTTGTCCAGAAACTCCAGGGGCTCCTCCGTGCCGTGCGCGAGGATCTCGCGCGTCGTCAGCCAGCCGCGCCGGCGCCACGCCCGGCACCAGTACGCCAGCATAGGGTCCTGCACGTGCAGGATGTCGAACCCGCCGCGCCGCAGCGTCGGCGCCAGCCGCAACCAGAACGTCGCCTGCTCCCATCCGTACGCGCTCTTCAACCCCCATCGCCACAGAAAGCCGGGCGCCATCCGCGCCAGCACGCGCGCCGCGCGCCGCCCGCGCCGCAGACACGCCAACACGACCACGGCCGGTGATGCGCGGCAGGCGCCCGCGATCGCGCCGCTGCCCGCGACTGGGCGTCCGCATGCCGGAGCCCTCGACCCACAACACGCGCGCGCCGCGCCGCGCCAGTTCGAGCGCCATGACGCGCATCGTCGCATCCGGCGCCCCAGCGCCTCCGAGTCGCAACCCTACCGACACCAGCCACGGCCAGGCCGGCAGACGCCGCATGCTCGGCGTCTCGGACCAGAAGGTCACACGGCTCACGTACCCTTCCCCCGCCGCCAGGGCCACGGCCAGAACACAAGCCGCCACTTTGGTTTCGATGGTCTTGATCATTGCAGCCCTTCTGTCTTCTCCCCCTCTTCCTGTCCATTTCGGTGTACGAGAACGGCGACGAGAACGGTGGACGATTGGGATGCCTCTACCCTGTCGCGCCGTAGCCCGAAGGGCGGAGGCGGATCGTTATCCGCTCTCGTCACCGTTCTCGTCATCCGATTCCCGTTACTGCGGCTCGATCGCCGACAGCATCCTTTCGGCCTGCTCGCGCCAGGTGTAGCGACCGTAGGCCCGCCCCAAGGCCTCGCGATTCACTTTCTTGCCCAGCAGCTCGTTCACGGCCGCGGCCAGGGCCGCGGCATCGCCGTCCCCCGTCACCACCCTTGCGCCGTCCAGCCGCTCGAGCATCGTCCGGCACGACCCCACATCCCGCGCCACCACCGGCAACCCGCACGCCAACGCTTCCGTGACCGCGTTGGGCATGCCTTCCGAACGGCTCGTCAGGCAGAGGCAGTCTGAGGCATTCATCCACAGCGGGATCTCGTCGTGAGGGCGCGCCCCCGCGAACGTCACGCGGCCGTCGATCCCCAGCGCGCGGGCCCGCCGTCGCAGCGTCCGCTGCATGGGTCCGTCCCCCACCATCGCCAACCGCAAATGCTCGTCCCCGGCCGTGTTCACGAGCCGGGCAAACGCCTCCAGCATCAGGTCCGGCCCCTTCACCCGCACCAGGTTGCCGACGAAGAGCACAATTTTCGCGGCCGGATTGCCCGCCCACGGCGCTCCCGGAAAGCGCCGCTCCAGCTCGCGGCGCGCTTCGCCGCGGTGCCGGAAACGGAACCGGCTCGCGTCCACGCCGTTTTCGATCGTGTAGACCCGGGAGGCCTCGACGCCCGCGCGCCGCAGCCGGTCCGCCAGCGGCTGGCAGACCGCCACCAGCCCGTCCATCCCACGCGTCGCGGCCAACACGGCTTTGCGGCGCCCTCCCCCGTCCAGATGGAATGTGTCGCTTCCCAGCGCCATGGCCCACAGTCGCCGCCCCCCGCCCCTCAACGCGCGCTCCACCGCCACGGCATCGGGATAGAGCCACGCCGTCAGCACCACGTCCCCTCCCCGCGTGACGGACTTCACCGCTGGTCCAAGCGTCCATGCATACGAGCGCGCCGACAGGGCGCGTCCGATGCCGGGCACATAGAAAACCGGGCAGTAGGTCACGGATGCGAAGTCCCCGGAAACCTGCTCAGGGGGACGCCAGCGCCGGATCGCGGGCCAGCGCCAGAGCCGCCATTCCGGAACGGCGCAGACCACCGCCATATCGGCGAATGCGGGCCGCGAAGAAGCCGCGCGGCTCGCGGCCATCGCCCCGAAGAGCTGCGCGTTGAACAACCCGCGCCCGGGCGCATCCGGGCGCGGAAAGAGATTCGATACGGCCAGCAAGCGCAGGCCTTTGCCTTCACGTTCGTTCGTCATGTCGCTCCGCCTCACTACCTGCGTACAGACTCTCATACGCTTTAACCGTCCGCTCCAGAGAGTAGACGTCTCGCACCCGCGCACGGGCCGCGTCAACGCGCTCGCGCCAAACGCCCTCGTCCGCCCTGAGTTCCTTCACGACCGCGGCGAGTGCCTCCGGCCACCGTGTTTCATCAACGGGCAGCAGAATACCACAGCGCCCTTCGTCCAGCACGCACGCATTGTCGCCCACCGCGGTGGCCGCCACAGGCACGCCTTCCGCCATGGCCTCCAGCAGCGCCACGGAAAGCCCCTCGCTGCGCGAGGGCAGTACCACCAAGTCCATCGCGCCCATCAGCGCGCGGGCATCCGCCCGGAATCCCATGAACACGACGCGACCCGCCAGCCCCATCCGCTGCACCAACGCTTCGAGCGACTCCCGCGACGGACCGTCGCCAACCAGTTGCAGCACGACACCCGGTTCGCCCGCAAAGGCCGCGGCAAAGGCCTCGATCAGCCGGTCCTGCCCCTTGACCTCCGCCAGCCGCCCCACGCAGCCGATCACGAAGTCTCGCTTTCCCGCCCCGGCGGGGTGCGGTCGCCGAGCCCCCGCGCGCACGCCGTTGGGGATGACCGCGCCGCGCACCCAGCGCGCGCACCGCGCCGGCGGGCAACGCCGCGGCCAGCGCGCCCGGTTCGTCCAGACAGCACACCGCCGTGCTGCCCGGCGCGATGCGGTTTCGCTCCAACGTCCAGTCCACGACCAGACGTTCCAGCCCGCCGGGCGCCAGCGAAATCACAAGATGCATCACACGGGGGATCATGGGGAGAGAGAAGTGATCAGTTTTCAGTAATCAGTGGCTATGGTTACTGGTGACTGATTACTGACTACTGATAACTGATTACTGGTTGGAGCCGTCCCAGCGGTATAGACTCGCGTACCGCCGCGCGGCCGTCTCGGTGAGGTAGTTTCGCCGCCAGCGCGCGCGCGCGGCATCGCCCATCTCGCGGCGCCGTGGCGCGCAGCCGCACAG
>JAQBFL010000523.1:0-2722 GCA_032123415.1 bacterium
CACTCCGTGCGGTCCATCGATCTTTCTCTGGAGATTGCCGAGTATGGCCTGCATCGTCATTGACGTCGGCAACACGAGCACCTCGCTGGCCCTGGCCCGCGGCGGTCGCGTCTGGAACGCGCGCCGCACGCCTTCGCATGGCGTGGACCTGCTCGAGCGCGCGGGGCGCGAGCTGGCGGCGCTGGCCGCCGCGGCGCAGCCGGAAGGCGCCGTGCTGTGTTCGGTGGTCCCGGCGGCGAGCGGCGTGTGGCGCCGCGCGTTGCGGGCCGCCGGCGTGCGGCCGGTCGTCGAGGTAACCCACCGCATCCGGTTGGGCGTGTCGGTGCGTTATCCGCGCCCCGAGACGATCGGGGCCGACCGCCTGGCCAACGCCTGCGAGGCCGTGCATGCCCATGGCGCGCCCGTGATCGTGGCCGACTTCGGGACGGCGCTGACCTTCGACGTGGTCGATGCCTCGGGCGCTTACGTGGGCGGCGTGATCGCGCCGGGCCTGCCGTTGATGACCGACTACCTCTACGAGAAGACGGCGCTACTGCCGCGCGTGACGCTCAAGGCCGCCTCGACGGCCTTCGGCCGCAGCACGACCGCCGCCATGCGCATCGGCGCGCGCGTGGGCTACCGCGGCATGGTGCGCGAAGTCGTCACGCACCTGCGGCGGGATCCCGAAGTGGCGGGGGCGGCGTTGTGCGCGACCGGGGGCTACGCGCGGTGGGCGCTGCACGGTCTGGACATGCCGTTCCGTATCGATCCGCTGCTGACGTTGCGCGGGCTCGGACGGCTATTCGATCTGAATGCGGGTGAAACATGACGGGAGAAACGGACCGATGGAACACGGATTTGCTGTGATCATGGCAGGCGGTCGGGGCGAGCGGTTCTGGCCGCTGAGCACGCGCCGCAGACCGAAACAGGTGCTTGACCTCGTGGGCGGGAAGCCGCTGATCGTGCAGGCCGCCGGGCGTGTCCGCGGACTGATACCGCCCGAGCGGGTTCTGGTGGTGACCAGCGCCTCGCTCGTGGCCCCGATCCGGGCCGCGCTGCCCGAGCTGCCCGAGGCCAACATCGTCGGCGAACCGGTGGGGCGCGACACCGCGGCGGCCTGTGCGCTGGCGTCCGCCATCGTGCGCGCGAGGGACCCGCGCGGCGTATTCTGCATCCTGACGGCGGACCACGTGATCACCGACGAGGCGCTATTCCGCCGCACGCTGCGGGCCGCGCTGGAGCGGGCCGCGGGCGAGGACGTGCTGATCACCATGGGCATCCGGCCGACGTTCCCCGCCACGGGGTATGGGTACATCGAGGCCGGCGCAACGCTCGCCGGGCCGGCGGGCGTGGTGTTCCGCAAGGCCGCCCGCTTCGTCGAAAAGCCGTCCCTCGACGCCGCGACCGGGTACATCGCCACGGGCCGCTACTTCTGGAACTCGGGCATTTTCGTGTGGTCGGCCGACTCCTTTCAGCGGGCGCTGGAAAAGCACCGGCCGGTCCTCCTGGCGGCGACGCGGCGCCTGGAGCAGGCCGCGGACACCGCGGGGTTCGCCGCCGCGCTGGCGAAAGAGTACGAGGCGCTCGAACGCATTTCCGTGGATTACGCGGTCATGGAACACGCGGACAACATCGTGATGGTGGAGGGAACCTTCCCGTGGTGCGACGTCGGCTCATGGCCCGCGATCGCCGACCATTTTCCGGCGGACGAGCGGGGCAACGTGCTCGTGGGCCGGTGCGAGGCGCTGGACGGCACAGGCAACGTCGTGGTGTCGCGCGAGCGGCTGACGGCGCTCATCGGCGTGGATAACCTGGTGGTCGTGCAGGCTGAAGGGGCCACGCTGGTGTGCCACAAGGACCGTGCGCAGGACGTCAAGAAGATGGTGGCGCTGCTGGAAGGCAAGGGCGGATACGACGCGCTGTTGTGAGGGGGAGGACATTGGGCATGAGCAGAACTCTCGGTGTAGATCTCGGGGAGAAGCGCGTCGGAATCGCCGTGAGCGACGACGAGGGCATCCTGGCCGTGCCGGTATGCACGCTGGAGGTCCGGTCGGTCGACCAGGCGGTGGACGGCGTGCGCGCGCAATGCGAGGGTAAAGGCGCGGTCCGGATCGTGGTGGGACTGCCGCTGAACATGAACGGCACGGCGGGCCCGAAGGCGCGCGAAACGGACGTCTTCTGTGCCAAATTGCGGGCGGCGGTCCGCGTGCCGGTGGAGATGTGGGACGAGCGGCTGACGACGGCCATGGTGGAACGTACGCTGATCGGCGCCGATCTGAGCCGGGCGAAGCGCAAGGGCGTGCGGGACAGACTGGCGGCCCAGGCGATCCTGCAGAGCTATCTCGATGCGCGAACGCCGGCGGCCGACGACGGTCGCGACCCGTTCTGATCACCGGCGGGCAATGGACGATGGTGTGGGGCCAAGGCCCCCGCGACCTTGTGTCCACGGGTTCGTAGTGGAGTATGTCTGTTGACCCCGGGCCTTTGATGAGTGGCGTCCCCTGGGGTCAATCCGCAAAGCGGTACTTGACGATGCACCAGAGCGCGCGCAGGCCGTCGCGCCATGTGATTTTCTTGCCTTCGGCCTAGCTGCGGCCGTAGTAGGCCACCGGCACTTCGTAGATGCGCCAGTTGCCCCGCGCCACCTTGGCGGTGATTTCGACTTCGAAGCCGAAGCGGTTCTCGCGCAGGCGCAGTCCGTCGAGTACCTCGCGGCGGAACATCTTGTAGCCGACTTCCATGT
>JAQBFL010000524.1:0-4368 GCA_032123415.1 bacterium
CGCCCCCGCCCTGTCCAACAAGCCCCTGGACGCAATTTGGCCCTTCCGGCACTTCAGTTCCTGCGCCCTGAGTTCAATCTCGCCCCACGCCTGGAAGCCGGCGTGCGATCCATGCGCGTTGAGCTCGAAACGACACGCAAGGGCGAGCCATTCAAGGATTCGTTCATCGGCAGCATCGACAAGCTCGCCGAAGTGCAGGACGACTCCCTCAACAAGGTCTTCATCCAGCTCGCGATCCTGCCCGTGGTCGGCATCGGCATCCAGAAGGACCTCTTCGAGGTCAAGACCCTGACCACGCTACCCCGCGAGGAACGCATCATCGCCGACCGTGACACCGACGGCAATGCGGTCATGGAAACCTGGTTGCGCTACGTGTTCGTGCGCATCCCCAACCGGACCTGCTTCACCCCGTTCGCCGAATGGGGATATGGCGATTACGACAATAGTTTCAATCCGGACCCCTGGTGGTACGACGACGGGTATCGCGAGTTCATCATCGAAGACTCGCGCGGCACCTTCGTGGCCGGCGGCGTCGATATCGCCCTGCACGAGCGCCTCAGCCTGACGCTATACGTACGGCGCACCGAGCTGGATGTGGACGGTACGTACTACTTCCAGGGCGACGAGCGCGACCCCGAGCCGTTCACGCTTCCCATGAGCCATTCGGCGTACGGCTTTGGCCTGTATTGCCGATTCTAGACTTGATGTGCAGATAGGGCTCGATCAGGGCCATCGGGTCAAGCCTCGAGCCGGGTCCGAGCCGCGCGGCCAGCGCCAGAGCCTCCTCGCGCCGGCGGTCTTCCGTCATGGCCAGTTGCTTGATGCTTGGCAGGTGCTCATAAATCCGGGCAAACTCCTCCCGCGAGATCAGCGCGCCGGCTTCCTCGTACCGACGGAATTCCCGCTCCTTGCGCTCTTCGGCCGATGCCATCGCGAATTCGCGGCAAAGCGGCCCGGTCGCCTCCGGCCCATAGAGAAACTCCGCGGCCGGCGCCGGCAGACGCCGCCGCAACCTGGAGCGCTCGCACCACGCCCCCAGCCCGCCCAACAGCCAGCGCAAGAGGCCCGAGAATGCCGTTACGAAGCCGACCACGGCCACAGCCCCGAGCGCCGCCCACGCGGAAAGCCGGTAGGGCGGGGGGAACACCGACAGCCACCTGTCGACCGGCGCGAACCAGCCGCCCAGGAAGCCCGCACAGGCCAGTCCGGCCGTGGCTCCCATCCCGGCCGCCACGCCCGCCCAACCCCCCAGGCTGCGCCCTCTGCCCCTGTTCAGCTTGCTCCATCCCGGCTCAAGAACTTCGTCCGTCAACACGCGGAACGTGCGGTCGACGACATCGTAGCTCCGCTCAGAGAAACCGCCCGTGAACAGCGTCGCCGGAACCCCTTCGTCCTCCCGCGCTTTGCCCACTGGCTTCCGCCTGTGGTACACGGCACAGAACTCGTGCTCCTGACGGTTCTCCTCCACAATCTGGCGCCGGTCAAAACGTGGCATCGAGAACCCCGTTCGAGTTCGGATGTGCCAGTATCCGCACGCGGTGGGCGAAGGCGCCATGGCGGGGTAGAGTTTCCGGGCCGCTTCGACCACCCGCGGCAGAAACTCGTCGGCAAGATCCTCCCTCAGAAGGTCCGCCACGCGGACCACCCCACCCCCTCCTTCACGATGAACCGATTCCGTCATTTCAATCCACACTCTCCAGGCTGCCCTTGAACGCGCTCCCCCGGCGCCATACGCCGCTCACGCAGCATCATAGCGATTCCGCGCCCCACCGCCAACCCGCAGGCACGAACGACACGTCCCAGAGCGTCGGCCACCGCACACACCGCCATCGTCGTCAGCCAACCGAAATCCGAATGCCGACTCGTCTTCGAAATGCCGCCCCGGGAGGAGATGCTCCTTTGAGCTCGGTCATGGCGATGGTCTGCTCGTGCTGAAGAACAAAGCCGGGCGCATCGCCTGTTTTTCAACCGCGGCACGCTGAAGACGGGCGCTTCTACCGGCTCTTTCGCACGCGCGCCGGCGTTCCCCATGCCACGGACCGCGGCGGCAGCGAGCTGTTCACCAGGGATTGGGCGCCCACCACGCTCCCGGCGCCGATCGTCACCCCGTCCATGACCACCGTGTGCGCGCCGATCCAGACGTTGTCCTCGATCTTCACGCCGCCGCGACTCTCGAAGCCCTGCCACAGGATCGGCGTGTCGGGATCGTCGTACCGGTGATTGCCGCCCGCCACAAGATACGCATACGCCGCCACCAGCACATCCCGCCCGATGTCCAGTCGGCTGTCGGTGGCCGCAATGCAGTTGGCGCCGATGTCGCTGCCGGCCCCGATTCGCAACACGCCATCCCGCGCGCGCACGATGGTGTTGCGCGAGATCAGGACGCCGTCCTCGATCTCGATCCGCGCGCCCTCGCCGCGCGCGTCCAGCACCACGTTGTCGTCCAACGCCACGCGATCGCCCAGTGCAATCCGCGCCGCGCCGCGCAGCACGACGTGGCGTCCGATCGTGACCTTTCGACCCATCCGCCCCAGCAGCGCGCGATACGCCAGGCGCCGCGCCGCGTAGCCGGCCGCGCCAGGCATGCCGGCGAACAAACCGGTCAGCACCTCGTACAGCAGCAACCGCCCCGGACAAGCCCGCCCCACGGTCAGCAGGGCATACCGCCTCCAGGCGGAAGCCTTCTCGTCGTGCAGCACTCTCTGAATCTGTTGTGGCGCCAGTTCGTTCATGACATCCCTCCGTCAGCGGAAACCGGCGCCCCGCCGGGTCGCCACGGCTCGAAGGCCTGCACGGCCATCCCGATCGCCCCCAGCATGAGCACCTTGAGCCTGAGCAGGACACTGGCGGCCAGCGTCGCCTCCACGCCCAGCCCCGTCAAGCCGAAATAGTAGACATACGATCCCTCCGCCAGCCCCAGGCTGCCCGGGGTTAACGGAAGCATCGCCACGATCAGCGCCGCCGGCAGCACCCGCAACAGCATGAGCGTGTCCGGCCGCACCCCGAAGGCCCGGTAACAGAACGTCACATTCACCGCGGTCATGGCATAGAACAGCAGGGTCAGCCCGGCCACGGACAGCGCCGCGCCGGGACGCGCCCGCAGCACGTGCCACAGTTGGGCGCCGCGCGCGAAAGCCAGACCGACCCGGTCCCCCGTCTTGCGAACAAGTTCGGCCGCCGCGATCCGCCATCCCGTGCTCGCCCCCGCCGCCAACCGCGCCGCCAGCCCTTCCACCCCGCCGGCCCACGCGCCCCACGGCATGCGCCGCCCGAAAACCGCGGCCGCCCCCAGCACCGCCAGAACGCCCAGCGCCGCCGCGGCCGGAATCCACAACGCCGGCAGCCGCCGCAACGACGCATGCGTCAGGGGACACGCCACCGCCAGCGCCAGCAGACATAGCAGCCCCGTGAGCCGCTCGGCGAACACCGAGACCAGCGCCCCGGCATACGAGTTCGCACGCCGCCCGGCCAGCGCCGCCCGCGCAACGTCCCCGCCGACGTTGCTCGGCAGAAAGTTGGAATAGAAGTATCCGATGAAGTACCACCGGTACAACAGCCCGAACGGCAGCGCCAGCCCTTGCAGGCGCAGGATGACCCACCACTTCCAACAGCTCGCCGCCACCATCGCGAACGAGAAGGCCAGCGCCGCGCCCGCGTACCGCCAGTCGACGCCGCGGAACACCGCCGCCAGCTCGCTCCAGTCCACCACGCGCCAGAGCACGCCGACGAACAGCGCCGCCGCCAACCACTTCAGGAGCGTGCGACGCTTCATGGCGCAGCTCCCGACGCCCCGTTCTCCAGCCGCTCGATGCGTACGCCCTCGATCCGCACCTCGGCCGCGCGACCGTAGACGAAAACCGCAGTCACCGGCAGGTTGCCGTCCTGCCGCCACTCCAGCCGTGCGGGCCTCCCGGCCACCATGGGCTCCCACGCTGTCTCGGGACCGTTGTGCGCGCGCACGTTGAAGCGCCCCAGCTCCGTGCCCGCCGCCGCGGCGGCGGAAGCGAAGCGCCATTCGATCGCGTAGCGTCCGGCATCCAGCGGCAGCCGCGGCCCGTAGAAGACCGCCGCCACGGGGTCATGCTCGGGACGGAACCTCACGCTGCCGTCCTCCGCGTCGCTATATCCCGCATGGAAGAACGCCTCGCCGTCCAGGCTCGCGCTCTCGCCCGGCGCGCCCGGCAACCGCCACGCACCGGCCACCAACAGCCCCATGTCGAGGTCGACCCGGCCGGACGAAACCTCGAAGCGGGCCGCTACGGGCTGGTAGCCGCCGAACGCCGGCAGCGGCGACTCGATCCAGCGCCAGGCCTCGTCTGCAACGGCCACCCGGTTCGTGGCAGCCGGCTGGCCGTCGACCAGGGTCGT
>JAQBFL010000525.1:0-5256 GCA_032123415.1 bacterium
GGCCGCCCGCAGCACGGGCTTTGCCCAACTGGCCTCCGGCAGCGTGCAGGAGGTCATGGACCTTGCAGCCATCGCTCACCGTGCGACGCTCGAGGCTCGAGTGCCGTTCATCCATTTCTTCGACGGCTTCCGCACGTCTCATGAGGTTCAGAAGATCGATCAGAGCACGCGCGACGCGATTCGCGCCATGATCGACGAGGAATTCGTCATGGCGCACAGGCAGCGCGCGATGACGCCCGACCGCCCGGTGTTGCGCGGCACGGCGCAGAACCCGGACGTGTACTTCCAGGGGCGCGAGACGGTGAACCGCTTCATCGATGCGGTGCCGGGCATCGTTCTGGAATACATGGATCGTTTCGCGAAGCTCACGGGCCGCCGCTACCGGCTGTTCGACTACGTCGGCGCCCCGGATGCCGAGCGCGTGATCGTGGTCATGGGGTCGGGCGCCGAGACGGTGCAAGAGGCGGTCGATTACCTCGTGGGCAAGGGCGAGAAGGTCGGCATGGTCGTCGTGCGGCTGTTCAGGCCGTTCGATGTGCGCGCGCTGGCCGAGGCGCTGCCGGCCACGACGAAGTCCATCGCCGTGCTGGATCGGACCAAAGAGCCCGGTTCGGCGGGCGAGCCGCTGTATGTCGACGTGCGCACGGCGCTGGGCGAGGCCATGGAGGCCGGCCTGCTGAAGACCAAGGGTTACCCGAAGGTTGTTGGCGGGCGCTACGGGCTGGGATCGAAGGAGTTCACCCCGGCCATGGTCAAGGCGGTGCTGGACAACCTGGCGGCCGCGGCCCCGAAGAACCACTTCACGGTGGGCATCGTGGACGACGTGACGGGCAGCAGCCTGACGGTGGACGCCGAGTGGGGAATCGACGCCGGCAAGCGGATCGAGTGCATGTTCTACGGGCTGGGCTCCGACGGGACGGTGGGCGCCAACAAGAACTCGATCAAGATCATCGGCATGCAGACCGACAACTACGCGCAGGGCTACTTCGTGTACGACTCGAAGAAGGCCGGCGCGATGACGGTGTCGCACTTGCGTTTCGGGCCGAACTTCATCGGCAGTCCGTACCTGTGCACGCGTCCGAACTTCATCGCCTGTCACAACTTCTCCTTCATCGAGAAGTACGACATGCTGTCCACCGCGGCGCCGGGAGCGGTGTTCCTGCTGACCAGCCCCTTCGGTCCGGAGGAGGTCTGGGACAACCTGCCCGACGAGGTGGCCGCGACGATCATCCGCCAGAAGATACGATTCTACGTGATCGATGCGATCAAGCTGGCGCACGAACTGGGGCTGGGCGCGCGGATCAACACGATCATGCAGACCTGCTTCTTCTCGATCTCGGGCGTTCTGCCGCCCGAGCAGGCGATCGAGGCGCTGAAGAAGGCGATCAAGAAATCCTATGGTAACAAGGGCGAGGAAGTGGTCAAGATGAACTTCCGCGCCGTGGACGCCGCCGTGAACGCGCTGCGGGAGGTCAAGGTTCCCGCCAAGCCCGCCGGCAAGGTGAAGCTGCGCCCGGTCGTGGCGGGGGATGCCCCGGAGTTCGTGCGCAACGTGACGGCGAAGATCATGAGCTTCAACGGCGACGACTTGCCGGTCAGCGCCATGCCTTGCGACGGCACATGGCCGACCGGGACGACGAAGTACGAGAAGCGCAACATCGCGGTCGAGATTCCGGTCTGGGAGTCGGACCGGTGCATCCAGTGCGGCCAGTGTTCGCTGGTTTGCCCGCATGCCTCGATCCGCATGAAGGCCTATGACGGGGCGCTGCTCAAGGGCGCGCCGGCGACCTTCAAGAGCACGGACGCCAAGGGCAAGCAGCTTGAAGGGCTGAAGTACACGATCCAGGTGGCGCCGGAAGACTGCACGGGCTGCGGCCTGTGCGTGGAGAACTGCCCGGCGGTCGAGAAGGACAAGGAGACCAAGAAGCCCACGGGGCGCAAGGCCATCAACATGGCCGAGCAGTTGCCGCTGCGCGAGCCCGAGGCGGCGAACTTCGCGTTCTTCCTGTCCCTGCCGGAGACGGCGCCGGAGCGGTTCAGCCGCGGCACGGTCAAGGGCAGCCAGTTTTGCATGCCGCTGTTCGAGTTCTCCGGCGCCTGCGCCGGGTGCGGGGAAACCCCCTACGTCAAGTTGCTCTCGCAACTTTTCGGCGACCGGGCCTACATCGCCAACGCAACGGGATGTTCGTCCATTTACGGCGGCAATCTGCCCACAACCCCCTACACGAAGCGGGCCGACGGACGGGGGCCGACGTGGTCGAATTCGCTCTTCGAGGACAACGCCGAGTTCGGGATGGGCATGCGCCTGACGGTCGACAAGTTCAAGGTTTTCGCCGGCGAGTTGTTGGACCGCATCGTGAACGGCGAGTGCTCTTGCGCGGGCGAGTTGTCCGCGCTCATCGCGGAGATCAAGGCGGCCGACCAGTCGACCCAGGAGAGCATCGAGTTGCAGCGCGCCCGCGTGGCGAAGCTCAAGGATGCGATCAAGGGGTGCGACAGCGAGGTCTGCCGTCAGCTCCACTCGGTGGCGGATTACCTCGTCAAGAAGTCCGTCTGGATCCTGGGCGGTGACGGGTGGGCTTATGACATCGGCTATGGCGGGCTCGATCACGTGCTGGCCAGCGGCCGCAACGTCAACGTCCTGGTCGTCGACACGGAGGTTTATTCCAACACCGGCGGCCAGGCGTCGAAGTCGACGCCGATGGGCGCGGTGGCCAAGTTCGCGGCGTCCGGCAAGCCGTCGATGAAGAAGGACCTGGGCATGATCAGCATGACCTACGGCAACATCTACGTGGCGCAGGTTGCGTTGGGATCCAATCCCAACCAGACCGTCAAGGCGTTCACGGAAGCGGAAGCCTACGACGGGCCGTCGTTGATCATCGCCTACTCGCACTGCATCGCCCAGGGCATCGAGATGTCCCATGGTCTGCAGAACCAGAGGGACGCCGTGGCGTCGGGACACTTCCCGCTGTACCGCTACAATCCGGAACTGACCCGCGAGGGGAAGAATCCGCTGCAGCTCGACAGCAAGGACCCGACGATGAGCTTCAGCGAGCATGCGCTGAAGGAGAACCGCTTCCGCATCCTCACCAAGAGCGACCCGGAGAATTCCAAGCGGCTGCTCGAGAAGGCGGACAAGTTGGTGGCGGCGAAGTTCACGCTGCTGAAGCGGATGGCGGAGATGGCGCCGTGTAGCTGATGGCCGCCCGGTTCGGAATCGGCGCGGCCGGCGGAAAACAAGGCCGGGCTCGGTGGCCCGGTGTCGAGAGGGAGACGAGGCATGGACACGCTCACGCTCGGCGGTTGGATGGTTCACGTCATGCGCGAGTCCGACAGCGCGTTGTCGCTCGAGGAGTCGCTCCATTGCATCATGGAAAGCATGGCGACCTTCTTCCCTTGTCAGAGTGTGGCCGTGATCCTGATCGACGATACGACAAAGGAGCTGCGGATCAAGATTTCGCGGCAGATCAGCTACACCTTCGTCAAGAAGTTCCGCCGCGAGGGGCCGTCTCCGACCGCGGAGCGCGTAGTGCTGGAGCAGGAGCCGCTGCTGTTGAACGATGCGGACGTGGCGTCCGAGGTCTACCGCGAAGTCAAGCTGGAGCACGATTTCGTGTCCGCGGTCATCGCTCCCGTCGTCAAGAATCGGCGCGGGGTCGGTTACATCTTCTGCGATCGCGCGGCTGGGACGGGGCCGTTCACTTCGGCCGATTTGCTGCACCTGCAGGTAATCGGCTACCTGATCGGCAACCATATCGAGAAGTTCGAGCTGATCAAGCAAAGCAAGAAGCTCTCGCGTTTCGACGACGCGACGGGCATTCTGCAATACAAGGCCTTCATTCCGGCGCTGGGCGTGGAGATCGAGAGGGCGCACAAGCACCGCTACGGCGTCGTGCTTGCCCTGCTTTCGGTGGGCGCCTTCCGCAAGTACGTGGAGACCTATGGCATCGATCGGGCGCACGCCCTTTTGGCGGATGTTGCCAAGACGATGGGGCGGCGCCTTTCGGAGATGGATCTGTTGGCGCGGTTCGGGGCCGACGAGATTGTCGTGTGCATGTCCGGCCAGACCGGCGCGGAGGCGACGGCAAAGCTGCAGGCCATGCGCGAGGATGTGCGGCAGGGGGTCATCGGCGAGACGGATGAACCGGTGGACGTGGCCATTGGCGCGCTGCACCTCAGCGGCGAACGGGATCTGAAGCGCATGTTGCAGGAGATTCTCGCCGAACTGGGCAAGAGCCTGGTCGAGGCGAAGACCAAACACGCCGGCGCGGTGGTGCTGCGGGAATTGGGGACCCAAGGGCAGAGCTAGACCTTATTCCCCGAGCGAGGGCACGGAACGCCATGGCGCAAGACCTTCAAGGACTGTTGGAGAAGATTCGCGCTGAGGGAGTGGACAAGGGGCGCACCGAGGCGGAGCGCCTCGTGGCGGATGCAAAGGAGAAAGCGGCGAAGATCGTCGCCGAAGCGGAGGCCAGGGCCGCGGCATTGGGCGAGAAGGCCGAGGCTGATGCCAGGGCGTTTGCGGAGCGCGGCGAGCACGCGCTTCAACAGGCCGCCAGGGACACCGTGCTGTCAGTTCGCGAGGCGATTCACGAAACCCTGAAGGGGCTGACAGCCCTCAAGGTGGCTGACGCTCTGGACGATGCGACGACCCGCGAGCTGATCAAGTCCGTCGTGGGGGTCTACGCCGCCGGGGGCGCCGGCCTGGAGGTCGCGTTGCCCGAAGAACTGGTCCGGCGCATCGGGGACGCGCTGCTCGGCGAGCTGCGCAAGGGCCTCGATGCGGGGTTGGATATCCGGCCGACCCATGGGCTGCGAGCGGGTTTCCGGGTGGCGATCAAAGACAGCCACGTCGAGTTCGACTTCTCGGACGATGCGATTGTCGAGGCGCTGAGCCGGGTCGTGCGTCCGAGACTGGTCGAGATTCTGGAACAGTCGCGTGAGAAGACAAAGACGCCCCGGTAATGCCGCGAGCGGGGCGGCTGCCTCCGACATGAACTACTACTACCTTGCGGCCAGCTTGCCCATGCTGAAGCTCGACGAAGCGCCGGGCGTGACGTCGATCGAGTTTCTGGCGCTGTGCGCCGAGCACCTCGCCGTGGCGGACAGGGATGCCATGGATGCGCTGGACGATCCGACCGCGGTGAGCGGCCACCGGTTCGTGGCCGCCTGGCGGGCCGTGGACACGCAACTGCGCAACGCGGTGGTGCGGGCGCGCGCCCGCCGCCTGCGGACGGACGCGGGTCCGTACCTGCG
>JAQBFL010000526.1:0-3302 GCA_032123415.1 bacterium
CGTCCGGCCACATCCGTTGCGATCAGGACGCGCACCGTGCCGGCGCGGAAATCGTCCAGAACCCGCAGCCGTTTCTGCTGGGCGACCGCGCCGGAAAGCAGGGCGCACGATATGCCCAGCGCATCCAGGATGTCGTAGATCCGCTGCATGCGGTCGCGCCGGTTGCCGAAGACCAGTACGCGGTCCATCTGCCGCGTCATCAGCAGATTGTAGAGCAGCGGCATCTTTTCCTCCGCGCGAACCGCGTAGACCACCTGATCGATCGTGTCGACCGTCATCTCCTCGGGGTCGATCTCGACCTTGACGGGGTCGGGCATCCAGGATGAGGCGAGCCGCATGACGTCATCGCTGAGCGTGGCGCTGAAAAGCATCGCCTGGCGCTTCTCTTTCGGCGGCGTCATGCGCACGATGGTCCGCACGTCGGGGATGAACCCCATGTCCAGCATGCGGTCGGCCTCGTCGATCACCAGGATCTCGACCCGGTGCAGGTTGACGACATTGCGGCGGCAGAAGTCCAGCAGGCGTCCCGGCGTGGCCACGATGATGTCCACGTGACCATGCTTGAGTTCCGCTTCCTGCTGCTTGTAGTCCATGCCGCCGTACACGCCGACCGTGCGGCACCGGCAGTAGCGCCCCAACTCGCGCGCGTCCTTGACGATCTGGACGACCAGCTCGCGGGTGGGCGCCAGGACGAGTGCCCGCGGGTAGCCCGGGTGGTGGGCCGTCAAGGGCGAAGCCAGGAATTTGGAGAAGATCGATATCAGGAACGCGGCGGTCTTGCCCGTACCGGTCTGGGCTCTACCGGCCACGTTCATGCCCGCGCGCGTATGCGGCAGGACCTGTGCCTGGATCGGCGTGCAGTAGCGGAAACCCAGGTCCGCCACGGCATGCATGATCTCCGGGAACAGGCCCATGTCGTGGAAGCGCACGGCCCCTTCCATGGGTTCGACCGCGAACTGCGCCTCCGACCATGAGATGGGGGTGGGCGCTGCAGTTTCTTCGTCCCGCGCCGCGGCCTCGCGGGAAGGCATTCGGGACGAGGCGTCGGAATCCGCCGGGAGCCTGCCGCGGCCGCGCTCCACGCGCGGCTTGCGAACGGTCGGTTGCGGGGGCGTTGGCGCGGCCGGTCGCGGGGGCAATGCCGGAGACGACACCCGAGCTCGACGCCCGAACAGTCGTCTCTGAATTCGTTTGAACAGGCCAATGGTCATCGAATCGGATCAGCGCTTCGAGAATTGGAAGCGCTTGCGTGCGCCGGGTTGTCCCGGTTTCTTGCGCTCCTTCATCCTCGGGTCGCGCGTCAGGCAGCCGCTGCCTTTCAGAACTTCGCGCAGAGATATGTCCGACAGGACCAGCGTGCGAGCCAGGCCGTGACGCAGTGCGCCAGCCTGTCCCGCGATGCCGCCACCCGTCAGCTTGGCGCTCACGTCGAACTTGTCCACCGCGCCCGTCAACTGAAGCGGTTGCTTGATGTAAGCCACGAGCGCTTCGCTGGCGAAGTAAGCGTCCACTCCGCGCCCGTTCGTGATCCAAACCCCCGTCCCGGGACGCAGAGTCACGCGCGCCACGGCCGTCTTGCGACGACCCGTCGCGCTGAATTCCTCGATCTTCTCAGCCACGTTCGTTGTCTCCCTTAGTACTCTTTGGCGTCGTGTCGCATTCGTGCCCCGGCGCGTCCAGCGCCTTCGCCGGGCACGGCGCGCTAGGCCATGACGACCTTCCGCGGCTGCTGGGCCGCGTGCGGGTGTTCGGCGCCCGCATAGACCTTCAGCCGGCTCAACGTCAGCCGGCTGAGCGTGTTCTTCGGAAGCATGCCATGCACCGCCTGCCGGATGATCCGGTCCGGATGCCGCTTCCTCATTTCCGCCACGGGCGTCCTCTTCAGACCGTCGCGGTACCCGCTATACCGCTGGTAGATCTTCTGAACGTCCTTGCGGCCGGTCAGTTTCACCTTCTCGGCGTTGACGACCACCACGAACGCTCCCGTGTCGATGTGGGGCGTGAAGGTGGGCTTGTCCTTGCCCCGCAAGGCGCGCGCAATCTCGACCGCCAGGCGGCCAAGCACCTTGCCCTCGGCATCGATCAGCAGCCACTCGCGGTTTTCTCCGGGATCCTTAGCAACGAAACTCTTCATAGCGCGCATTCCTCGGGTTCAAAAAGACTTGGTAGACTACACGAGAAGACCGCGGTCGTCAACAGACTTTCGCGAAATTGTTGCAGGGCTCGAAGATGAGGTCGAAGATGAAGCCGCCAGCACCGCAGTCGGCCTCGTAACCGGCCACGAGTTCGTCGAACGGAATCAACCCATACTCCTTCGACCGGATCGAAGGCCCAGACCTCCTGTCCATCGGCGATCACGTCTCCTCGGGCGAAATCTCGAGTACGGCCACAAGCTCGTCAGGCGACAGCCGGAAATCGCTGCCTTCGCCTTCGTAGAAGCCGTGCGCTTCGATCATGTGGATGTTCAGATCGGTGAAGACGATCCGGCGCCCCTGGAGGGTGTTGAGCACGGTCGTGTTGGTCTTCTGGTAAACGCCCTTGTGCCCGAACGGGCAGGGCAGTTTGCCGCGTACGCTGTCCACTTGCACCTCGAAGTGCGGCGGCACGGAGCAGGGCTCCCCGAGCCCGCGCTCTCCGGCTTCGCGCAAGGCGCGCATGCGGGCGGCGATCGCGTCGTGCGTCAGGCCGAGGCGGCGCACCCGGGCGTGGTCCTCCAGCAGGATGTCGCCCAGTTTCCGGGCGTCAGCCCCCAGGAAGCCGCCGCGCGTGATGAGGCCCGGCCGCATGTTGTCCTGCGCGTGGTCCAGTTGAGCGGTTTGTTTCATGGCGGCGTCCTCCCGGTTCGCCTCAGGCGAACTTGTCGTAGAAAATGCGGTCGTCGGGCATGCCCTTCTTTTTCAACACGGCGATGCAGGCGTCGATCATCAGCGGGCTGCCGCAGAGATAGGCTTCCTTGTCCGCCGCGTCCTGGACATGGCGGTCGACAACCTGCGTGATCAGCCCGGTCTCGCCATCCCAGCGATCCTCGGCCGCCGGCTCCGAGAGTGCCGGAACGAATCGGAATCCGGGGAGTTCCCTTTCCAGCGCCTTCATGTCGTCGAGCAGGAACAGGTCTCGGAGGGATTTCGCGCCAAAGAAGTAGTCCACCTTGCGGCGTATGCCCCGGCGCTTCATGTCCAGCAGGATCGACTTGATCGGGGCCATGCCCGAACCGCCCGCGATGCAGACGATATCGCGCTGCGAGTTCTGAAGGCGGAAGACCCCGTAGGGTCCTTTGACGGTCATCGTGTCGCCTTCCTTCA
>JAQBFL010000527.1:0-10021 GCA_032123415.1 bacterium
CGCCGGGCGGCCGGCCTCGCGCAACGCTGCGCCCGTGGGGCTCGCGGCGCAGGCGGCCAGCGCCTCGGGCGGGCCCTCGACGAGGACCTCGCCGCCGGCGCTTCCGCCCTCGGGTCCGAGCTCGATGGCCCAGTCGCACGCGGCAATCACATCGAGGTTGTGTTCGATCACGACCATGGTATGGCCGGCGGCGATCAGCCGGCGCAGGGCGCGCAGGAGGACGGCCACATCGTCGAAGTGCAGCCCGGTCGTCGGCTCGTCGAGCAGGAAGAGGATGCCATCGCCCTCGGCCCGGCCGGCCGCCAGGTGCGCCGCCAGCTTCAACCGCTGCGCCTCGCCGCCGCTGAGGGTAGGGGATGCCTGCCCGAGGCGCAGGTACCCGAGCCCGACCGCCCGCAGCGGCTCGAGCGCCGCGGCCACGTCCCGGCGGTCCGCGAAGAAAGCCGCCGCATCGTCCACGGTCATGTCGAGCACGTCGGCGATCGAGCGGGCCGACTCCCCTGACGCCCCGAGCGCCTTGACGTCCAGCAGCTCGGGGCGGTAGCGCCGGCCGTCGCATTCGGGACAGCGCAGATAGACGTCGCTGAGGAACTGCATCTCGACGCGCTCGAAGCCGTTGCCCTCGCAGGCCGGGCAGCGCAGTCCGGAGTTGAAGCTGAAGCTGCCGGGTTTGTAGCCGCGTTCGCGCGCCAGCGGCTGATCGGCGAAAATCGCGCGGATCGGCGCGAAGGCCCCGACATAGCTGCACGGGTTGGAGCGCGCGGTCTTGCCCAGCGGGGACTGGTCGACGAGCACCACATCGGACAGCCGTTCCCAGCCCTCGATGGCGCGGTGGGCGCCCGGCGCCTCGACCGGCCTGCGCATCGCCTGCCGCACGGCGTGGAAGAGCACGTCCTGGACCAGGGTGGACTTGCCCGAGCCGCTGACGCCCGTGACGGCCGTCATGCGGCGCAGCGGGAAGCGCGTGTCAATGCCCTTCAGATTGTGAGCGGCCGCGCCGCGTACGACGACGCAGGGGTGACCGGGAGGCATGGCGGCGGAGGCGCGCTCGCCCTCCGTTGCGACCCGCACCTTGCCGTTGAGGTAGCGCGCCGTGAGCGAAGCGCGGTTGCGCAGCAGCGACGGCAGGTTGCCGAAGTGCACGATGCGTCCGCCCCGCTCCCCCGGGCCCGGACCCATGTCGATGATGCGATCCGCCGCGCGGATCACGGCCGGATCGTGCTCGACCACCAGGAGCGTGTTGCCTGCGTCGCGCAGGCGCCGCAGCACGCTCACGAGCCGGTCGATGTCCCGCGGGTGCAGGCCGATGCTTGGTTCGTCGAGCACGAAAAGCGTGTTGACGAGGGACGTGCCCAGCGCGGTCGTCAGGTTGATCCGCTGCACCTCTCCGCCGCTGAGCGTGCGCGACTGACGGTCCAGCGTCAGGTAGCCGAGACCGACCTCGACGAGGTACGCGAAGCGGGTGCGGATCTCGCCGAGCAGCAGGTCGGCCGCCTGGTCCATCGGCGCCGGAAGGCTCAGTCCCGCGAACAGCGCCGCGGCGTCGGCGATGGGCAGGTTGACCACGTCGCGCAGGGACCATGTGCGGCCGTGACCGTCATGCAGCCGCCAGAGCAGCGCGTCCGGCTTCAGCCGCGCCCCGGCGCAGGCGGGGCAGACGCGGTAGGCGCGATACTTAGAGAGTAGCACGCGGATATGCATGCGGTAGCTCTTGGATTCGAGCCACTCGAAGAAGCGCGAGACGCCGTACCACAGTTTGTCCTCCCAGCGGCCTTCGCCCTGAAGGACCCAGGTCCTGTGGGCTTCGTCCAGGTCGTTCCACGGCACGTTGACGGGCACGCCGCGCAGGCGGGCGAACCGCAGCAGATCGTCCTGGCACTCGCGGTAGCTGTCTGTTGTCCACGGCTTGACGGCGCCGCCCGCCAGCGTCCGCGAGCCGTCGGGGACGACGAGGCCATAGTCGACGCCGATGACCCGTCCGAAGCCGCGGCAGGTCTCGCAGGCGCCGATCGGGGAGTTGAAGGAGAAAAGGTTTGGGATGGGATCGCGGTAATGGATATCGCAATCCGCGCAATGCAGGTCCGCCGAGAAGCGGCGGTCCGCGCCGGCCGTTCCCGCGGCGTCCGCCTGGCGGATGCGCACGCGTCCGGCCCCGCGGGCGAAGGCGGCCTCGATATCGTCGACGAGCCGCGCGCGCCGCGCCGGGACCAGCTTGATCCGGTCCTGGAGTATCTCGAGGGCGCCGTCCGTCTCGTCGAGGACGCGGTCGTAGCCCTGGCCGGCCAGTAGCGCGCGCATGGCGCCGGCATCCAAGCCGCGCGCAATGCGAACGGAAAACGAGACCAGTGCCTCGCGACCGGCCAGGTCGCGCAGGACGGTGTCGGCGGCGGACTCGGGGGTGTCGCGGCGGACGGGCAGTCCGCAGGCGCGGCAGTGCAGCGTCGCGGCGCGGGCATAGAGCAGTTTGAGGTGGTCGTTGATTTCCGTCATCGTGCCGACGGTCGACCGCGAGGTGCGCACGGGGTTGGTCCGATCGATGGCGATGGCCGGCGGGATGCCGTCGATGCGGTCGACGGCCGGCTTGTCCATGCGTTCGAGGAACTGGCGCGCGTAGGGCGAGAAGGTCTCGACGTAGCGCCGCTGGCCCTCGCCGTAGATCGTATCGAAGGCCAGCGAGGACTTGCCGGACCCGCTGACGCCTGTGACGACAATCAGCTCGTTGAGAGGCAGATCCAGGTCGAGGTTCTTCAGAGTATGCTGCCGCGCGCCGCGGATGGAGATCGTGTTCATGCGGTTGACTCAGGGCTGGCGCCACAGCCGGATCGCGATGCCGATCAACAAGAGGCCGACGACGACGGCCAAGGCCGTTTGCTCTGTATCGGTGAGCGCCACCCACGCGTGCGCGCCATACGACAGGCCGTCCCGACAACGCCGCGCGAATCTTCGCATAAACCCACGCATGGCGAACATGTGCCCCCGCCGTTTCCGCCTATGACACCACGACGTTCGCGAGTCGATCGGGCACGACGACGACCTTGCGCACGGCCTTGCCCTCGATGTGCCTGAGGACTTGCTCGTCGGCCAGCACGCGGCGCTCGGTCTCCGCGGCCGACAGCCCCGCGGGCAGCGCGATGCGCGCGCGGAGGCGGCCGTTGACCTGCAGGACGATTTCGATCGCGTCGCGTTGCAGCGCCGCCTCGTCCACCTCGGGCCATCCGGCGCCGGGTATGCCCGGCGGGTTGCCGCACTCCACCCACAATTCCTCTGCGATGTGCGGCGTGAAAGGCGACAGCAGCCGTATGCACGCGGACACCGCGCGCGCGTACACGGCGCGGGCTGCTTCAGAGCTTGAGGCTGTTGGTGTGGCGGCATCCATCGCGTTGCACAACTCCATGATCTGAGCGATGGCCGCGTTGAAGTGAAAGCCCCCTTCCATGTCCTCCGTCACCTTGCGCACGGTTTCATGGAGCTTGCGGTACAGGTCGCGCTCCGGCGGCTCCATGTCGGCGAGCTTGCAGGGCAGGCCGGATGCCGCGACCAGCAGGTCCCGGTTGTCGTGGACGCGCTTCCAGAACCGGCGCAGGAAGCGGGCCGCGCCTTCGATGCCCTGGTCGCTCCACTCGACATCCCGTTCCGGCGGGCCGATGAAAAGCGTGTAGAGTCTGAGCGTGTCGGCCCCGTAGGTCTCCACGAGCTCGTCGGGGCTGACGACGTTGCCCTTGGACTTGGACATCTTGTAGAGCTGCCCGTCCTTCTCGCTGCGCTTGCAGATCATACCCTGGGTGAACAGGGCCCGGAAGGGCTCGCGGACCTCGAAACAGCCGGCGTCGTGGAGCGCCTTGACGATGAAGCGCGAGTAGAGCAGGTGCAGCACGGCGTGTTCCACGCCCCCGATGTACTGGTCCACGGGCAGCCAGGCGTCCACGTCCTTGCGGTCGAACGGCGCCTCGGTCATGCGCGGGTTGATGTAGCGGATGAAGTACCAGCAGGAACAGAGCCACTGGGCCAGCGTGTCGGTTTCCCGCCTGGCCGGCTTGCCGCAGGACGGGCACGCGGTCTGGCGGAAGCCCTCATGCCGTTCGAGCGGGTTGCCGCGCTCCGACTGGAAGTCCACGTCGTCGGGCAGGAGCACGGGCAGTTGGGATTCGGGAACCGGGACGGCGCCGCAGGCGTCGCAGCGCACGACCGGGATGGGGGCGCCCCAGTAACGCTGGCGGCTGATCAGCCAGTCGCGGATACGGAAGCTCACGGTGGTGCGGCCGAAGCCGCGTTCCGCGGCGTGGCGCACGACGTCGTTCATCGCCTCGCGGTTGTTGCGTCCATCGAAGGGGCCCGAGGCGGTCATCGCGCCGTCGCCGACGTAGGCTTCCGTCAGGGCGGCGCCGTCGGCGGGGGTGTCCTCGCCGCGGATGACGACCTTGACGGGGATGCGGTACTGGCGGGCAAACTCGAAGTCGCGCTGGTCGTGGGCGGGCACGGCCATGACGGCGCCCGTGCCGTACTCCAGCAGGACGTAGTTCGTGACCCAGAGCGGCGACAGTTCGCCGTTGAACGGGTTGCGCACATGGAAGCCCGTGTCGACGCCTTCCTTGCGCACGGCTTCGCCCGTGCGCTCGGCGGTGGAGAGCATGAGTTGCGCGTCGACGAAACGACTGAGCGCCGCGGCGTTGGGGCTGGCGGGCGCCAGGCGGGCGACGAGGGGATGCTCGGGCGCCAGGGCCATGAACGTCACGCCGTAGATCGTGTCGGGTCGCGTCGTGAAGATGGGGCAGGGATCGCCGGTCTCGGCGACGGTGAACTCGATGCGGGCGCCCTCGGAGCGGCCGATCCAATTAGCCTGCATCTGGCGGACCTTCTCCGGCCAGAGGTCGAGCATGGCGATGTCGTCGAGGAGGGCCTGGGCGTACTCGGTGATCTTGAAGAACCACTGCTTGAGGGGCTTCTTATGCACCGTGCGGCCGCAGCGTTCACAGGTGCCGTCCGGCAGGACTTCTTCGTTGGCCAGGGTCGTGCACAGTTCGCACCAGTTGACGGGCGCCTCGGCCTGGTAGGCGAGACCGCGGTCGAGCAGCTTCAGAAAAATCCACTGGGTCCACTGGTAGTAATCCGGGTGGCAGGTCGCGAGTTCGCGCGACCAGTCGTAGCCGACACCCCACGAGCGCAACTGGCGCTTCATGTGCGCGATATTGCGGTGGGTGGATTCACGGGGGTGGATGCCGCGATCCTTGGCGGCGTTCTCGGCGGGCAGGCCGAACGCGTCCCATCCCATGGGAGCGAGCACGTTGAATCCACGCGTCTTCTTGTAGCGGGCGACCACGTCGCCGATGATGTAGTTGCGCCCGTGGCCCACGTGCATGACGCCCGAGGGGTAGGGGAACATCGTCAGGCAGTAGTACTTGCGATCCGGGGACGAAGTGTCGCAGGTGAAAGAACTGTTTCGATCCCAATACTCCTGCCATTTGGACTCGATCTCTTGGTAGGGGTATCTGTCTTTCATTCGCCGACGCCCATTTCCCCCTCGTAGCGATTCGACTTCCATCTGCCTGCCAGAGATCCGGACGTGGGTGATGTGTAGATGCCGGTCCCGTCCATGCGGTCCTTGCGCCATTCTCCGTCGAAAGCGTCTCCGTCCGCGAACAGGTACGACCCCTTGCCGGCGAACAGGCGTCCCTTGCGCCACTCGCCCTGAATCAGCCGCCCGTTGGCGAACGTATAGACTCCCTGCCCGTGCATGCGTCCGTTCGTCCATTCGCCATCGTAGCTTTCGCCGTTGGGGAATGCGAAAAGACCGCGACCGTTCTGCTTGCCGTTCAACCAATGACCCTCGTAGCGCGGCCCGTCCGGCCACGTCATGACGCCGTAGCCGTGCATACGGCCCTTGTGGAGAGATCCGCGGTACCGGGCGCCATCTTCGAAAGCGATCGTCTGCTTGACATCGGGTTCGGGCTGCACCGCCTCGGCCGCGTTGCGTTTCGCCTCGGCGTCGCGTTCGGCCTGCCGTGTCCGCCGCTCGGCGTAGCGTTTGATCTCGTTACGCATGTCTTCGTTCTGTGCCCACGAAAGCGGGGTGCGACCGTTGTTCGCGGTGGCGAGCGGGTCGGCGCCGGCTTTGATGAGCAGCGTGGTCGTCTTGGCTGCGTTGCGGTACGCGGCCCAGTGCAGGGGTGTGATGCCGTCATTCGCCCGCGCATCCACCTCTGCGCCGGCCTTGAGCAGCATTTCGGCGCAGTCTTCCGAATCGCTCATGGCGGCCCAGTGCAGGGGAGTGAAGTCCTGATCCGAGCGGGCCTTGAGATCGCCCCCGCGGTCGATCAGCAGCTTGGCGATTTGCTTCTGGTTGCGGTAGGCGGCCCAGTGCAGCGGGGTCGACCCGTTGTCGGTGGTCGCGTCCACCGCGGCGCCCGCATCGATCAGCAGGCGGGCAATATCGAGTTGTCCATGCACGACGGCCCAGTGCAGCGGGGTCGATCCTCCCGTGGCCTGCATCTTGGCGGCGTCCGGAGACTCCGCGACGATTCGGCGCACTTCGTCGATGTTTCCCTCGCGGATGGCGTCCACCAGGGTCGCGGCGTGGCATGGCGCGAAGGCCAGGCAGCCTGCCGCAAGCAGAGTCGTCAGGATGTGAAGTCGTTTCATGGCAGGAAGTGTACGGAGTCGAGGTGCGTTTGTCACACAAAAACATCCCGCTCGCCGGTGCTCCACTCGGCCACGCGCAGGTGCAGTTCCGCCGCGCCGCGCAGCAACCCGGCGCGTGTCTCGGGCGGGAGGTCGGCGGCGATGACGATCTCGTCGGCCCGCAGCCGAGCGACGCAGGGCCGCAAGGTCCGGGCCGTGCCGACCACCCGGCAGCCGTAGACGAGCCGCCCCTGGAGATTCTCGTCGTCATCGATGATGCCCACGATCTGCCGCCTGCGCCCGGCATCGATCGGGTTCATGGCCCGCTCGCGCAGGAAGAGCATGGCGCGGAAACCGGCTCCGTAGATCAGGGCGCGCGAGGGCGGGGGCGCTTCGGGGGGGGCGCCTGGTTGCCGCCCCGAAGCGTCTGGCGTCGGCCGCCGCGCCCTGGCCCGTGCCATGACATCCTGGGCGGCCTGTCCGATGAGGCGGGAGCCGATCACAGCGGGCGCCGCGAGGCCCGCGAACACCAGCATGCGGGTTGCCACCTCGCGCCATGGTTGCGGGTGAAAGGTCGATTCCAGCGCCGCGGCGGCGAGGATGCCGCCCGCCAGTGAAAAGCACAGTATGACGAACTCCGAGACGCTGGCGCGACTCCATACGCGGCGGTAATTGTTGGCCAGGGCGATGGCGATGAATGGCACGGCGGTCCAGACCGGCCCCTGCGTCAACACGATGTTCCGCAGGGCGTCCCGATTCAGTGGCGCCGTGTTCAGTACGGCCGATCCCAGCGTCGCGGCGCTGAGAACCGCGACGTCGAAGAGGGGGTGGAGGAAGATGTTCCAGGCCCGTCGCGGCGGACGGTGCAGGCCTTGGACGATGGCGGCGCCTGTGTCCCACAACTCGATGCGCGCCAGGTGGCGGACGACGACGTAGGTTCCGATCGTGAAGGCCGCCAGAGAGATTCCGATCGTGTGGGAATCGAAGACGGCGAGCAGCACTCCCACGGCGACGAGCGTCCCGCTCAGCGCGTACAGTCCGGCCGCGGCGCGGCTGTGGGAAAGGCCCGCATGAATCATGCGGTGGTGTAAGTGATCGAGATCACCTTGCGCGAGCGACGCGGTCGCCTCCCCGTTGGCGTGCCCGCGGAAACGGCGCGCGAGACGCCGCCAGACCGCGAGGGCGGCATCGAAGAGCGGAACCCCCGCCGCGAACACGGGCAGGACCAGCGATGTGGCCGCGGCGCCTTTGGATGAGGTGGTCAACGCCATACTGGCCACGGCGAACCCGAGGAACATGCTGCCCGTATCGCCGAGGAAAGCGCGAGCCGGGCTGAAGTTGAAGCGCAGGAAAGCCAGGCAGGCGCCGGCCAGGCTGAGGGCCAGCAGCACGTCTCCCGGCAGGCGGCGCAGAAAGAAGGAAAGCCCGAGACCGACGCAGGCGATCAGCCCCAGCCCCGTGGCCAGCCCGTCGATGCCGTCGATCAGGTTGAAGGCGTTGATGATGGCCAGCAGCCAGGCCACGGTGAGGAGCATGTCCAGGGCGACGGGCAGCGGGGCGCCCATGATCGAGACCATGCGTATGCCGGCGGAGAACGCCAGCAGGCACACGGCGACCTGCCCCGCGAACTTCGTGGCGGGGCGCAGATTCCAGCGATCGTCCGCCAGTCCGAGCCCGACCAGGCAGAGTGACGCAGGGAGAAAGCGCCGCCACCACGCGACCCCCATGATGCCGTCGAATGGCGCCCAGGGGAAGAAGTAGAGCAGCGCGCAGGCCGCATGGAACCCGACGACGATGCAGAGCCCCGCCCCGCGCGGGGTGGGTCGGCGGTGGATGCGCCGCGCGTCCGGAATGTCCATGAGTCCGAGCCGCGGCGCGAAGAGGATGAACAGCGGCGTCAGCGCGTACGTGGCGAGGAACGCCGCCAGAAACATCGTCGGGTACTTGAGAAGCGCTTCCAGATGCATGTCACTCCGGTACGTCAGGCCGCCGGGCCGCGCTTTCGATCCAGTTGCAGAGGACTTCCGTGTTCCGAGTCATGTCGAACTCCTTGCGGGCGAACGTCGCGGCCCGTCGCCCCATCGCCGCCCGGAGGTCCGGGTTGGTTGCTTCGCGCACCGCAGCGAGGAGGGCGGCAACGTCTCCCGGAGGAACCACCCATCCGCCGCCGCTGCCGCGTATCCAGCCGGCCGTACCGTTCCGTTCTCCGCCGACGAAGAGCACGGGGCGGCCCACCGCGAACGCGCCCTGAATCTTAGACGGAACCAGGCATCCCTGCCAAGCAGGTTCCTGACTGGCCAGCAGCACATCGGCGGACGCCAGATGAGCGGCCAGGGTGGCGGCGGGCTCGTAAGGCAACAAGTCCACGGCGCCGGGGCGCGCGAGGGCGAACTCCTCCACGCCCTTGCGCCGCGCTCCACCGCCCGCGAACACGAACCGCAACCGGGCGCCCGGCGGGGGGCTCGCTTGCAGGAGGCGCGCCGCTTCGAGCATCTCCTCGAGCCGGTGACCGCGTCCCATGTTGCCGGAATACATGAAGACAACGTCGTTCTGCCAGCCGCGTGCGGCGCGCAACGCGATGGACGCGTCTGCCGCCTGGTCCGCGAGGGCCGCATTGGCCCACAGCGGCAGGCACTTCAGCCGCAATGGCACGTCGCCGTCCGCGTCGGAGAACCTGCCGCGGATCAGCTCTGCCATGTCATCGCCGATGGCGATTGTCAGGGCGGTGCGGCGCATGGAACTCATGTCGAGCCGCCGCAGCGCCGCGTAGAGGAGCGAGGACGTTTTCAGCAGGCCATGCGCCGAAAGAACTTCCGGATAGAGATCCATGATCCACTGGACGTGCGGAATCCGACGACGTGCGGCAGCCCAGGATGCCAGGCTGCCGACAAAGGGGGGCGTGGTCAGGCTTAGCACCAGGTCGGGCCGGGGACGGGCACAGAGTAGTGTGCGAGTCAGGGGGATGGCGAAGGAAAGGTAGGCGAGCGACTTTTCGACCGGGCCGCCGCGTGCGGTTCCGCCCCGGCGCACCTCAACCCCGTCGATCATCTCGGTCGCGACAAGGCGCTGTGTGCCGTCATAGGATGCGCGCCCGCACAGCACCCGCACGCGATGCCCGCGGGCGACCAAGGCCTTCGCCAAGTCGTGCAGGTAGCGCCCGGTCGGGGCCAGGTCCGGGACGTAATACTGATTGACGAGAACGACGTTCATGTCTTGGCGATTTCGTCATACCTGAAGCATCCGACGAGATGGTCATTCACCATGCCGACGGCTTGCATGAAGGCGTAGCAGATCGTAGAACCGACGAAGTTGAAACCGAACTGCTTCAGGTCTTTACCGAGTGCGTCGGACTGTTCGGTTCGGACAGGCAATTCGTTTGTCGATCTCCATGCATTCCGCTTGGACG